>CAYFRC010000251.1:0-2512 GCA_964345325.1 uncultured Oscillospiraceae bacterium | reverse complement strand
AGTGAGCAAAATCGCGCGGATGTGCGCGCCGTCCTGGTCGGCGTCCGACAGGATGACCACGCGGTTGTATTTGAGCTTTTCAATGGTAAAATCGTCGCCTATGCCCGTTCCGAGCGCGGTGATGATGCTTCGGAATTCCTCGTTCGCAAGCACCTGATCGATGCGCTTCTTTTCGGCGTTCAGCGGCTTTCCGCGCAGCGGCAAAATCGCCTGAAAGCGCCTGTCGCGCCCCTGCTTCGCGCTCCCGCCCGCCGAATCGCCCTCCACGATGTACAGTTCGTTCTTGGAATAGTCCCTGCCCGTGCAGGAAGAGAGCTTGCCCACGAGCGGCGCGGCTTCCAACTGGTTTTTCGCGCGCGCGATATCGCGCGCCTTGCGCACGGCTTCGCGCACCTTCGCAGTCTGCAGCGCCTTTTCAAGGAGCTTTCCCGCCTGCTCCTGGTTTTTCAAATCGTCCAGATAAATGCCCATGTTCTCCAAGGTAATCGCCTCGGCGAGCGGGCGCACTTCGGTATTTCCGAGGCGACCCTTCGTCTGCCCTTCGAACTGCGGCCGCTGCACGTTCGTCGAGACGATCGCCGTCATGCCCTCGCGGTAGTCCTCGCCCGTTAAGTTCGCGTCCTTGTCCTTGAGCGCGCCGACGCGGCGGGCATAGTCGTTAAACGCCTTGGTCAAGGCGGCGCGAAAGCCCGCCTCGTGCGTACCGCCCTCCGCCGTCGGGATGTTGTTTACGAAGGAGAGCATCGTCTCGTTGTAGGAATCGGTGTACTGGATCGCGACGCGCATGCGAAATCCGTCCTTTTCGCCTTCAAACAGGATCGGATCGCCGATGGCATTTTTTTCCGCATTCACGAATTGCAGAAAGTCCGAAAGCCCACCCTCGTACAGGAAGGAGAGTGTCCGCGCGTCGGGGTCCTTGATCCGCTCGTCCGTGAGCACGAACCGCACGCCGCCGTTGAGATAGGCGAGCTCGCGCAAGCGCCGCCTTACGACGTCGTATTGAAACTCGACCGATTCAAACACCCTCGGGTCGGGCTTAAAGCATACGACGGTACCCTTTTTCTTCGTGCCGCCGAGCTTTTCCAGGGGCGCGACAGAGTGCCCCGAGAGGATTTTTTGCGTCTTCGGGTCGGTCACGCTCTCAAAGCGCTGAAAATAGTGCCCGAAATCCTTATATACGTCCACCGTCATCCATTCGGACAGCGCGTTGACGACCGATGCGCCCACGCCGTGCAGTCCGCCCGAATAGGCGTAATTTTTGTTGTCGAATTTCCCGCCTGCGTGCAGCTGCGTGTATACGACCTCCACCGCCGATACGCCGAACTGCGGATGGATATCGACGGGCACGCCGCGCCCGTTGTCGGAAACCTCGCAGCTCCCGTCCTTGCGCAGCGTGACGGCAATTTCGTCCGCATAGCCGTTTGCCGCCTCGTCGATCGCGTTGTCTACAATTTCCCAAATCAAATGGTGCAGGCCGCGGCTGCCGGTCGTCCCGATGTACATTCCCGGGCGCATGCGCACCGCGTCCAGCCCCTCAAGCACCTGAATATCGCTCGCCTGATATGTCTTTGCCATGTTCTCCCCCAGCTGTCGTTTTGGTGATAGTATAGCATATTCACGTTAATTCTATTGGATGTCTCGCCGAGGCAAAAAGTACGCAGCGACATTTTCCGACGATTTACGAAAACGGGCTTGTCAAGCGCAAAAAAACATGTATACTATACAGTATATGCTCTCCTGAAGAGGGACTTGAAAGGATGGTTCTCACTATGATCGACAAAAGAATTCGCATTCTCGCCGCGATGCTCGTCTTGCTGTTCGCGTTCAGCGGGTGCAGCATGATCGTCATCGACGAGGAAATGGACAACGCCGAGCACGTCGCCGAGTTTTCGGGCGGCTTCGTCACCAAGGGCGAAGCGCGTGAAGCCCTCGCGCAGCTTGCCAACAGTTATGCCGCCTACGGCGCGGACCTCGCCTCCTACGGCACCGACTTTCTGAACGAGCAGAAGAAGAGCATCCTCCAAATGCTCGCCGAGGACAAGATCGTGAAGCTCAAGGCGGAATCCTTCGGTTTCACGGAGATTCCCGAGGAGAAGCAAACGGAGCTCAAGGAACAGGCGCAGAAGGATTACGACGAGATGATTTCGCTGTACACTTCCTCCATGCCGCCCGCCGCCGAGGGAGAGGACGATCCCGCGAAGCAGGCGCAGGAATTCCTCGCGACGAACTACGGCTACACACTCGAGAGCGTCGTCAATGGCGCGATCGACGGATATTGGCAGGACCTTCTCTATCAGGAAGTAACGAAAGACATAACCATTACCGACGCGGAGAAGGAAGCGGCGTATCAGCAACTCGTCGCGAACGATCAGGAGACGTATCAGAACGACCCGGCAGCGTTTGAGCGCGCGATGGCGGGCGACAGCACCGCCGCATGGATTCCCGAAGGTTACCGCACGGTGAAGCACGTGCTCATCGTGCTCACGGATGAGGCGATTTCCGCGCTTTCCAC
>CAYFRC010000250.1:0-2513 GCA_964345325.1 uncultured Oscillospiraceae bacterium | reverse complement strand
CTCCCGCACTGTTTCGCCGCCTCATAGGCAATTCTGTTAAACCTTTCCAGCTTTTTTGCGGCGCTTTTAATGTCGGGGCGTGAAATACAGCGCTCTGAAAGCATCGGCACAATCTCGCTTGCGCCCAGTTCGACCGCTTTTTGCACAATAAAATCCATTTTATCGCCCTTTGGAAGCGCTTGATAAAGCCGAACAAAAACCTGCGGCTCGGCATTATTATTTTGGCTTGAAACGACTTCAAAAATACACTCTACCCCGATTATTTCAAGTCGGCAAAGTAAATCAATCCCATTTTTATTGCATATAACTGCCATATCACCTTTTTTCATTCGAAGCGAACCGGAAATATGCCTTGCGTCGTCGCCCGAAACAACGGCAATTTTATCATCAATGCGCTCTGAAAAAAACCTCGGAAAGCGCCACATTTCGCTAGCTGAAGCCATTTTCTTCCCCCTTTTTAAACAAATTTCGGACAAGTGCAGAAAGCCCCGCATTTTCGGGCGCACAAAGCCTCGGGTCTTCAGATAAAATTATCTCCGCCGTCTCCTGCGCCTGTGTAAGCGCAGCCAAATCCTGTGACATATCGGCGATTTTAAGTGTAGGCAAGCCATGCTGCTTGCTTCCGAAAAAGTCGCCCGGACCACGAAGCTTTAAATCCTCGTTTGCAATCGCAAAGCCGTCCGTAGTTTTTGTTAATATGTCGATTCGAGCCTTAGAAAGCTCTGAATCGCTGTCGTTCACAAGCACGCAAAAGGATTGCTCCGCCCCTCTGCCGACCCTGCCCCGAAGCTGGTGAAGCTGTGACAAGCCGAATTGCTCGGCATTTTCAATCATCATTATCACTGCGTTCGGCACATCAACGCCAACCTCAACGACCGTCGTCGCAACCAAAACGCTTATTTTGTTTTCGACAAAATCCGACATCACGGACTCCTTATCCGCTGCGGAAAGCTTGCCGTGAAGCAAACCGACGCTCGCCCCGTCAAGCTCTTTTACCGCCGTGCGATAATATTCCTCTGCTGATGCCTTTTCGCTTTCGCTCTCCTCTATAAGCGGGCATATTATGTAAGCCTGTTTGCCTTTTTTAGCATATTTTGAAATAAACTTGTAAAGACGTGGCCGAAAGCTTTTATCAACACTGTAAGTTTTGACAGGCAACCGCCCTTTGGGCATCTCGTCAAGCACGGAAATGTCAAGGTCGCCGTAAATCATAAGCGCAAGCGTGCGAGGTATCGGCGTCGCCGACATGACGAGATTGTGCGGATTATTGCCCTTAGAAAGAAGCTCTGCACGCTGGTTTACCCCAAAACGGTGCTGTTCGTCAGTGACTGCAAAGCCTAAATTATCAAAATTTGTATTTTTCTGTATCAAAGTGTGTGTGCCAACGGCAATTTGTGCTTCTCCGCTTTTTATCCGTGCACGAACAACCTTTTTTTCCGCCGCAGGCATTGCCCCCACCAAAAGCTCAACCTTGATTCCAAGCGGCTCAAGCAGCTTTGAAAGCGAGTTATAATGCTGGACGGCAAGAATTTCTGTCGGCGCCATAAAAGCAGACTGATAATCATTTTTTGCCGCAAAATAACAAAGTGCCGCCGCAACTGCTGTTTTACCCGAGCCGACATCGCCTTGCAAAAGCCGATTCATCGGAAAATTTCCGCACATATCGGCAATTCCCTCTCGTATCGAGCGCTTTTGCGCTTCCGTAAGCGAAAAGCTGAGTGCTCGGGCAAATTCGGCAATTGATTGCTCGCTCATTTTTGCCCCTGAAAGCGTGCGGTTTCTGCTTTTAAGCACAGCAAGCCCAAGCCTGAGCGATAAAAGCTCCTGAAAAACAAGCCGCCTTTTGGCTTTATCAAGCTCTTCCCTGCTGTTCGGGAAATGAATCCCCCACATTGCCTCTTTAAAGCCGCAAAGCTCGTATTTTTTTCGTATTTCCTCCGAAAGCGGTTCGCCGAACGTTATGGAACCGAGCACGGTTTTAACGTTTGCCGCAACCGTTCCGTCATAAAGTCCCGCCGTCAGCGCATAGCGTGGCTTGAACGCCGCCCCGTCGGGCGTAATAAATTCGGGATTGGTTATTTCTGGCCGGAGAAATGTTCCGCCGATTTTTCCGCTGAAAATAAACTCCTCGCCCTCAACAAGACGGCGAAAAGAAAATTCATTGTTAAAAATAACAGCGACGATTTCGCTTAAACCGTCGCTTAAAACCGCTTTGTAGACAGAAACGGCTGAAAATTTCCTCGGCGCAAGCCGATTGACGACTCTTGCCTTAAACACGCCGTTTTCTCCCTGCTTTAGGGCGGAAATCGGCATAGGCTCGGAAAAATCGTGATAAGCACGGGGAAAATGATTAATTAAATCCCACACAGTGAAAATGCCGAGCCTTGCGTAAAGCTTTGCCCGCTTTTCGCCTACGCCTTTCACGAACTTTATTTCAGCGTTGTAATCCAAAAAACCACCTACTCAACCGAAACAATATAATAATAAACCGGCTGTCCGCCGTTCACGAGCAC
>CAYFRC010000249.1:293-2522 GCA_964345325.1 uncultured Oscillospiraceae bacterium | reverse complement strand
GAACTGAAGCACCTGTCCGGCAAGGTCGTCATATACGCCCTGACGTTTCAGCAAGGACGATGTGCGCGTCACCTTTAAGGACGGAACGGAGATTAAGGCGTGAAGCCCGAAACAGACGAATGCCTCTCAACCATTACGGCTGGGAGGCATTTTGCTGTTCACATCAGTATGTGCGGATAAGGACTTATTCCAAGAAGGCGAAGGGTTGTCTCAGACAGCTTTCCGATGTTATTAATTATCAGTTCAGCCAAATCATCGCCGTCCATAACCTCGATATCATTATCGGCGGCGAACAATCTTGTCTTCTCATCAACATCGGCGCTCGTTACGAAATACCCTTCATACTCCTGATATTCTTCCTGCTTTAATACATCAATTACCTGTTGAATCCCTGCTTTACCAGAAAAGCCACTATGATGCTTTACTTGCACAAAAATCTTCTTGGACATAAAAGCATCATCTTTTAGTGCCTGAATATCTGCATCGGCCTTGCCTGTGAATTTTGACTTGGCTAAGACCTTGGCGTCATACCCCTCACAGCACATCAATTCACACACGAGGTTTTCCAGCCCAATACCACCAGTTTGCAAATTGGTCTTTCCACCTCGAATGTGATCAAGCAGTCCTGCCTTTAGACGTTCGCGTTCTTCCTGCTCGTGAAGCCGCATCTCTTGGGAATATGAATACGAACGGCGTGTGAAGATGGTTTCAATTTCATCTGCAAACTCAAAAAGATTCGCTACCGTTGTTCCGCGTACACGCAAACGACGTTGAAGCCCCTCTGACAGCTCATTTCGAGGTATGCGGAGGACGTCTGAACCAGAATACCGATAAGAGACTTTTCGTTGATTGGATAAATCCCTGTCAAAATCATCAAGCGAATAGAGCTCGTCAGCTTCTGCAACCGCCAGCGCAATACTCGAATGGAACGGAACAATGATGTAATCCCCAGCTTGGATATCTTTGAAACGAACTACTTCATTCAAGTTTTTGGATACTGTGATGGCGGCTTTTTGACTTGAAGCATAATACTGCTGCCGAACAGCATCACGCAACGCTTCTGCATCACTAAACTTGGAAAAATTTACGTCGCTCCAACCAACTGCCACAACGTTTTTCGTAAAGAAAACGGCAAAGTCGCTTTCTTCGGATAGCATAGCGCGAACCATATAATAATGCCGTTCAGACATAAAACCACGCTCCTTTATTGGTACTTGTTGAAATACTCCTTGCCGATCTGCCATAGGTACTTGTCGAGCTCTTTGAGGTTATATCTATCCAGATGATAAAATGCACGAAAGGCTTCCAGTATTGCTTTGAAGGACGCATATTCTTTGAGGTCACCGTTTTGGAATGAAGCGAATCGGTCGACCTTTCGATAATACCGTAGCACCTCGTCAACATAGCTGTCGTATATGGGATAATCGAGGGGTTTGTGATGGCTACAATACTTCGTGGCGAAGGAATAAAAGCTCAATGTTTTCCCGCTGATGGTGACAGCTTTTATGTCATCAACAAGCGTAACATCGCCACTCTGGAGGCGCTCGTCTATGTGCAGAGCGAGAATATGCTTGGCAACCGGATATACTTTAAAAATGTTGGTGCTGTAAAAATCATTAAGGACGGATACCTTCAGTAAAACATCCGATATATTTGTGTTTTCAGGGCAGAGTGTAAAGAACAAGCGGTCGAGCGCATCCTCTTGAAGATGATAATCTTCGAGTGAATCCCACTGGGCAAGGTAATACTCTGCTTGCTCAACCGATGGGGTAGGTAGTATAGGAGCAGTTTTCTCCTCATTTTCTGCCGACACCTTTGCTTCATGGACTGTTGTAACAGGTATGCTGATTTCTGTATCACTCTGAAGGAAGCGCCTGAACCTTCGCAGATGCGCCATATACCCGCTCACATTAGCCTCGGCATTGCCGCTGGACTGCTTTTTCAAAAGGTCAAGCAATGTGGCTTTCCCAAGGACTTCAAAATCGTCGGAGAGCACAACACGCCAGAAGGTTTCGGGATCTTGCTTCCTCCAAATGTAGAAAGCGTCGGTCGATGAAGTCATAACAGTATTCTGTGACAGGCTCTGCGAATTGAGGTACTTCTTATATGCAGCCCGGATATCGTCGAGCGGGCGGTTTGTTATATCATCAATCATCAGCTTTCGCCTCCTAAATATCAAAATCGCCGGTTTTCACCGGCTGCGTAGTTGCTTACCCTGCATACACCCAA
>CAYFRC010000249.1:0-264 GCA_964345325.1 uncultured Oscillospiraceae bacterium | reverse complement strand
GGCAGTCTGTCAAGGCAATAATTAAATTGTATCAATCCCTGCGCATACATATCAATAATACTGAATTCCTTTTCAGAATCGTAGACATCTTCATCTTTTAGGAGCAGTTTTGAAAATATATGTGCATAGTGACGGCGTGTGAAGTACTCACCAAAATCCTTTTTTTCTTTTGAAGATGCAAACATTTCGTATACTGCGCCAAATAAATCAAATCCTGTGCCATGTAAGGGTCGCATTGAATCTATAATATCATATATCTGCTTA
>CAYFRC010000248.1:989-2525 GCA_964345325.1 uncultured Oscillospiraceae bacterium | reverse complement strand
GGTGCAGGGCGAGGGATACATGCGCCTATCCGTGCTTCAAAAATACAACGAGACCGCGCAGGAGCCGCTCAAAAACACGCGAAACGGCGCTGCAGGCGCGCTGCGCAACCTCGACCCGAAGGTTACGGCGCAAAGGCGCCTCGATGCGTGCTTTTACAACATCGGCTACATCGAGGGCGCATCCTTCCGCGACCAGGGGGAGATGATCGCCTTCCTGAAGGAAAACGGCTTCCAAACGCCCTCATACGAAAAGAACGCGGAATCTCTCGAAGAGGTAGTGCGCTTCGTGCGCGAAATCGAAGAAGCGCGCGAAGCCCTCGACTACATGATCGACGGCGCGGTCGTCAAAATCCGCGATTTTGCGACGCGCGACGCGCTCGGCTATACGGACAAGTTCCCGCGCTGGGCGATCGCCTACAAGTTCGAGGCGGAGGAGACGACGGCGTTCCTCATGGACGTCACGTGGGAGATGGGGCGCACGGGCAAGCTCACGCCGCTCGCACACGTGGAACCTGTCGAGCTCGCCGGCGCGACCGTGCGCAAGGCGACGCTCAACAACTACGGCGATATCGTCCGCAAGGGCGTCGAGATCGGCGCGCGCGTGTGGATTCGCCGCTCGAACGATGTCATCCCGGAGATCATGGGGCGCGCGGATGATTCCGAACGGGGCACGCCCATAGAAAAGCCGGAATTTTGCCCCGCCTGCGGCAGCCCGCTCGAAGAGCGCGGCGCGCACCTCTTCTGCCCGAATCGCGACGGCTGCAAGCCGCAAAGCGTCATGCGCCTCGCGCACTTCGCGAGCAGAGACGCGATGGACATCGAGACATTCTCCGAAAAGACGGCAGCGCTCCTGTACGACAAGCTGGGCATCTGCGAAATCTCGCAGCTGTATACGCTCGAAAAGGACGCGCTGATGACGCTCGACGGGTTCGGCGAGAAAAAGGCCGAAAATCTCCTAAGGGCGACCGAAAACAGCAAGCGCCGCCCGTTTGATGCGTTCCTATACGCCATAGGCATCCCCAACATCGGCAGGAAGACCGCGCGCGACCTCGCGGGGAAATACGCGGACATATATAGGCTAAAGGATGCGTCCCTCGAGGAACTGATGACGGTGGACGCCATCGGAGACGTCGTCGCAACGGGCATCGTACAGTTTTTCGCGGACGAGCGCAACATCGTCGAAATCGAAAACATGTTTGCCTCGGGCGTCACGCCGGAGCCGCTGAAGGCTCCTTCTTCGGGCGGCGCGCTCGAGGGGATGACGGTCGTCGTCACGGGCACGCTTTCGAGCATGACGCGGCAGGAAGCGGAACAGCGCATCGCGGACGCGGGCGGAAAGGCCGCCTCCTCCGTCTCAAAGAAAACATCGCTCGTCGTTGCGGGGGAGAGCGCGGGTTCAAAGCTTGAAAAGGCGCGCTCGCTTGGCGTGCGCGTGGTTGACGAAGCGGAATTTTTGGAATTGCTGTCCGTTTAATTTACGACAATATAACGTGGCGGACACCGTCATATGGTATACTATACCGATAACAGGGTTGG
>CAYFRC010000248.1:0-979 GCA_964345325.1 uncultured Oscillospiraceae bacterium | reverse complement strand
CATAGAGCGAGACGGCAGGCAGCTCACCGTGGAGATTAAATCTGTAAACCACAGGTTTTTGGATCTGTCCTTTCGTATGCCGAGGAGCTTTTCCTTCTTGGAAGACGAGGCGCGGCGGCAAATTGCGTCCGTTTTGAGCCGAGGGCATGTGGACTTGTTTGCCACATACAAGAACACGCGCGACGATGCGAAAAAGATTACGGCGGACATCCCGCTCGCGAAGGCATATATGCGCGCGCTGGATGCGTTTCAATCGGAATCTTCCATCCCCGACGACAGGACGCTGATGCGCCTCGCGCAGATGCCCGACGTTTTGCGCGTGGACGAGGCGGAGGAAGACAGAGATGCGCTCTCCGCCCTCATGCGCGAGGCGCTCTCCATCGCGCTTTCCGAAATGGAAACGATGCGCGACAAGGAGGGCGAAGCCCTAAAGGCCGACATCTTAGCCCGTGCCGATGCCCTCGAAGCCCATACGCGCGATATCGAGGCGCGGCATCCGTATACCGTCAAGGAATACGAAGAGCGGCTCCGTACGCGCATGGAGGAGCTTCTTGGAGATGTAAAGATCGACGAAGCGCGCCTCTTGCAGGAGGTCGCGATCATGGCGGACAGAAGCGCGGTCGACGAGGAGACGGTTCGGCTTCACAGCCACATCGAGCAGCTCCGCACATTCTGCGCGCAGAAGGAACCCATCGGCCGCAAGCTGGATTTCCTCGTGCAGGAGCTGAACCGCGAGGTGAATACCATCTCCTCCAAATCGCAGGATGTGCCCATCACGCGCATCACGGTGGACGCGAAGGCGGAGATCGAAAAGATCCGCGAGCAGGTGCAAAACGTGGAATAGCCCGGAACCGGTTTGTTTGGGAGGCGTTTATGGAGGAATATCGGATTTATATCATCTCGGGCCCCTCGGGCTGCGGCAAGGGTACATTGGTCGATCTTTTGATAAAGGCACACCCGGAGATCGCGCTCTCCGTAT
>CAYFRC010000247.1:0-2530 GCA_964345325.1 uncultured Oscillospiraceae bacterium | reverse complement strand
CAGGGGAATGTCCTGTGGTTCGACGCGCCCGAGGGGACGAAATCGCTCCTCGACGCGAAGGGCGTCCGCCATCCCGTGCAGAAAGTCGGGGACAAATACGCATGCTTCATCCCCAACCTCGCGCCCATGACGGACACGCCGCTGTGGTTCTGCGGGGAGGACGCGCCCTGCGCCGGCGATACGGTACATGCGGACGAAAAGGGCTTTGAAACGCCGTTCTTCAAGGGCGAATTCGACGGCGCGATGCGCATTGCGTCCCTTTACGACAAGAAAAACGCGCGCGAAGTCGCGAAAAAGGGGCAGGCGCTCAACCGCATCGTGTGCTACGAGAACAAGCCCCACAACTACGACGCGTGGGACATCAATATCTATTACGACCGCAGGCATTGGGAGGTGGACGGCCTGAAAAAGGCAACCGTCATTTCCTCCGGCCCCGTGCTCGCGATCGTTCGCTGCGAATACGCCTACATGCGCTCCGCGATCACACAGGACGTGATCATCTATCGCGACCTGCCGCGCATCGACTTTGAGACGACGGTCGATTGGAAGGAAAAGCAGTACCTGCTCAAGGCGCATTTCCCCGTCGACGTGTTCTACAACGAAGCGACTTACGACATCCAGTACGGCAACGTGAAGCGCGCAACGCACAAGAACACCTCGTGGGACGTCGCGCGGTTCGAGACCTGCGCGCACAAGTGGGTGGACGTTTCGGAGGACGGCTACGGCGTGTCGCTCATGAACGACTGCAAGTACGGCCATTCCGTCGACGAGAACGGCATCGCGCTGACGCTCTTAAAGAGCTCGACCCTCCCCAACCCCGAGGCCGATACGGATATGGAACACCGTTTCACGTATTCCCTGATGCCGCACGCGGGCGACTGGCGATGCGCCGCAACGCCCAATGCCGCGTATGCGCTCAACATGCCCGCAACCGTGCGCAAGGCGGGCGGGGAAGGCGAGATGCTGAGGCCTTTGTTCACGGTTTCGAACGAGAACATTTTGGTCGAAGTCGTCAAAAAGGCATTGGACGGCGACGGCGTGATCGTGCGCGTATACGAGTGCTACGGCAGGCGCACGGCGGGCGCCGTGCGTTTGGCATCCTGTCCTGCGAAGAGAGCAACATGCTCGAACAGAAGCAGGCGGATGCGGCGTTTGAGGGCAATACGGTGTCCTTCGACATGCGCCCCTACGAGATCAAGACGTTTAGAATCCGCTGGTAAGAAGCGCTCCGCCGCCCCGATGGGACATCCCGTCGGGGCGGCATTCTCCCGCGCTCCACATTGTTAAATTCCGAAACAGATATTGACACTGCCCCGATTTCTGTTATAATAGTTAAGCAAGTGATTTTGCATCTGGGTGTAGCGCAGCTTGGTAGCGTGCTTGAATGGGGTTCAAGAGGCCGAGAGTTCAAATCTCTCCACCCAGACCAAAAAAGAAACCTCTTTTGTCTACCAAGACAAGAGAGGTTTTTTCTTGCTTTCCGGGTATAATACAGGGCGAATAATAGAAAAACGGGCTTTGGAGCGGTCGATTGGCTACTCCGAAGCCCGTTTTTTGCGTTCAGCAGCAGAAACAGCCCCAAAACGCTGGTGTATTTTTGCGTTTCTTTGCTCTGTAAAGAAAGAACGAAAGGATATAGGAGGCAGGACTCGAACATCATAATTTCCGCAGATAAAAGGGCTTTTTGAAAAAACACGACTTTGCGTGGAAACACAGCGGCAGGTTAGAGTCTCCCCTTCTGCTCGCTGCGGTTGAGATAATAAATATTATTTTGAAATGTGCTGAAGCCTGTTGAAAACAGGGCGTTTTTGTGGTATAATAGCTACAGAAAGTCTTGCCATGCAAGCCTTTGCGGCTGTCGCCTCCCCGCGCTTGCGCACGGCTGTGGCATTGACGGCCTCGCAAAAATGCCCCTGCAAGCATTTTTGCATCGTGGTATAATAATCAAAATCTTGATATGACATTTGCCACGCTTGATTTGAAACGGAGGAAATAGAGATGGCTTACTCATACAACAGGCTTTGGAAGCTGATGATCGATAAAAAAATCAACAAAACCGCCCTGCGTCGTGAGGCGGGCATCACATCAAACGCCATGGCAAAAATGGGCAAGGATCAGCCTGTCAGCGTTGAGGTGCTGGCCAAAATCTGCCGTGTGCTTGATTGCACCGTGGATGATATCATCGAGATTTTGCCGGATGATGTGGAGGAAGCGAAATGACAGATCAGCAAATTTCAGCACTTATTAACGCGCTGCGTTATACAAAGCAAATCACACCGCGGCAAAAGGACATTCTGGACACTTGGGATGCTCTGCAAAAAAAACCCTTTGATACCGACACGGCGTACAGACAGATCGTTTCCAACAACATGAATCATCCGGATTTGTTTGTGGCGATCAGCGCCATGCCGGATGTGATTCAAAAGCCATTTGATGCGGTAACGCAAGAGGATATGATTTTTAACCTGCGGCGTCAATTGGAAGCCCTGGCTGCGAAAGAAATGGAGGCACACATCAATGGCTATTTTAG
>CAYFRC010000246.1:0-2538 GCA_964345325.1 uncultured Oscillospiraceae bacterium | reverse complement strand
GGCAAGGTACTCCCCAACGTCATGGCGGCGGTACGGGGCGGAGAACAAGCCGAATAACCAATCGACAGACCAATAGACAGACGAAAAAACGAGCCTGCCCCGCGGGGCAGGCTCGTTTTTATAGTACCTATATCCGTGCAATTAAGGTCTCCGCGCTGCAGATTTCTACAAAGCTATAGCCCTTCGTAGTCCACGCATACGGGTGTTCGCGTCTTCGCGGACTGCATGATTGCGAGAACGCCCATCACACCATATGCGGCTTCCTTTATCGTCACGGGGAATTCTTTCCCGCTGATCAGGCAATCGACAAACGCGCGGATGCTTTCAAACGCGAAGCCCTTCGGTTGCCCGAAGATCTTGTTTTGTACGATCACATCCGGAACGGTGACCTGCGTATCCGTGTATTTCTGGATCATGTTGTGGTTCGAGGCATCGATCGCGATCATGCCCTTGTCGCCCAACAGGTTGAATTTGATGTCGTTCACGCACGGGTTCGCGTTGGGCGTCACCCAGCCGTTTTCCATCTGCGCGACGGCGCCGTTCTCAAATTCGATGGTGGACAGGTATTCGTCGATCGTGTCCACGCCCGCCCCCTTCAGAATGCCGTCCGTACTGACGGCGTACACGCGCTTCGGCCTTGAATTAAACATCCACATCAGGGTGTCCAGGCTGTGGCTGCCGAGGAACCACAAAATGGAGGATTTCGCCGCCCACGGCAGCATATCCGTCGCGACCCAGCGGCAGTCGTTCAGGCGGTAGTACGCGCTGTATACCCTGCCGAGCTCTCCGCTTTGAACGGCCTGATAGGCGGCGTGGAACGGGGGATTCCAACGGTTGTGTAGATCCACCATGGCGCGCACGCCGTTGCGCTCTACCGCTTCGAGAATCCGCAGCGCATCCTCCTTCGTCGTCGCGAGCGGCTTTTCGATAAGGATGTGCTTTTTGCCATTGGCTGCCGCTACCGCGATGTCCGTGTGCGCAAAATCCGGCGTCACGATGGCGACGGCGTCGCAATCACTCTTAGCGAACATTTCGTTGTAGTCTGTGTAGACGAACGGGATTTCTTCTTCTTGCGCAACCTTCTCCGCGCGATCCCGATTCGTATCGCAAATCGCGACGATTTCCGCAAACGGATGCGCTTTATAAATCTTGGCGTGGTTTGCACCCCAAGTGCCCGCGCCCACGATCGCCATTTTTACGACTTTCACGGATGCATTCCTCCTCGTTTCTCAATTCTACAGACCGTTTTGGCACGATAACTATCTTGCAGGAAACCAGCTGCTTATCTCGCGCGCGATCAAAGTGTGTCCCACGGGCGAAGGGTGATTTACGTGGCTGAGCAAGTCCGCCAGATCGCCGCCGGCGGCGATATACCGCTCAAACGCCGAAAAACTGTCCGCCAATGCCACGCTGTATTCGCCCGCAAGCCGCCGCACCTGTTGTGCGTGTTTCTCAAGCGCCTGCCAGTCCGAATCCTTGGCGAACCACGTCTGATCCCAGCTTGGCGTCATCAGCATCACCTTAATGCCCGCATTGAGTGCCGTTTCGATCATGCTCCGCCAAGCGGATTCCGCCTTCTCGAGGCCGATACCACGGTCGTTTAAGCTGTAGTCGACAGTTACGAGTTTCGGCTTATGCGGCAGGACATCCGTCGAAAACCTCTTCGCGCCGGAAGACACATTTTCTCCCCCTATCGCGGTGACGATCCAGTTCATGAGCGCGAAGGGAAAGCGCTGCTTCAGCGTTTTGTGCGCCAAATGCGGATACGAATTGAAAGTATCCACAACGGGCGTGCAGGCGTAGCCGGACGGCACGCTGTGTCCGTGGCACACGATGTTGACCGTTTCGTTCTTCGGCCACGGTACGGATAGGGCATCGCAAAGCTCCGCCAGATAGACTTTTTTATCCGCAATGCGCACACACATTCCCTCCTTGTATTCCGAATACCCGGAAGGGGCAGGATATTTTAGAACGGAGTTTGATCCGGGTCGCTCGCGTAGCCGACGCAGCCCTTCAGGTCGGCGATTCGCTGTACGTCCTCCGCCGTCAGTTCAAAATCGAACACCTTGAGGTTCTCCTGAATGCGGGAGGGGGTGACGGATTTCGGAAGCGGCAGGTAGCCGCGCTGCAAGCTCCAGCGGATACAGATCTGCGCGATGCTGCGCTGATATTTCTCCGCGAACTGCTGCATTTCCGGCACCTCGAAGATGCGGCCGATGCCGAGCGGGCTGTACGCCTCCAAAACCATGCCGTGCTCGCGGCAGTAGTCGACGGTTTCGTCCTGCGTATCTCCGGGGCAGAGCCGAATCTGGTTGACCATCGGCGCAACCGTTGCCGTTTTCATGAGCGCCTCGATGTGGTGCGGGCGGAAATTGCTAATCCCGATCGCGCGGATTTTCCCCGCTGCGTAGAGTTCTTCCATCGCCTTCCAGCTCTCCGCGTTGGCTTCCTGCCAGTGGTCCCTAAAGGCGATGGGGTTGGGCCAGTGAATCAGGAAAAGGTCGAGATAGTCCAGCCCGAGCCTGTTCATCCACTCTT
>CAYFRC010000245.1:1589-2560 GCA_964345325.1 uncultured Oscillospiraceae bacterium | reverse complement strand
CGGAAGCTATTCCGCTTTAGTTTCGAAGATTGCTCCGAATACAAACATTCCCGATTATATCACCATTCAAGGCAAGCAGTACAGCACAAAGCTTACAACGCTTGACCTCAAGGATATGAAGCTTTATGACGGCGATATCGCCCAGCTTAAGTATATGGTAAATCTCACAAGGCTTGATATTTCTCAAAACAACATAACAGATATTTCGGCGCTTGAATCGCTTTTTGACATCGAACAGCTTGATATTTCAAGTAATAAAATTTCAAGCATAAGCGCGGTTTCTAAAATGACCAAGCTTAAAAAGCTTAATGCTTCAAATAACAGTATTTCGTCGGTTGTCGCTCTTAAGGGGCTTAAGAATATAACCGAGCTTAATATAAACGAAAACTCCGCTTCTGATCTCTCAACTGTATGGAGTCTTACTTCCCTCAAAATTCTTGCCGCAAATACAAACGGAATTTCCGACATAAGCGGAATCAAGGCGCTTACAAAGCTTATAAATCTCGACCTTTCAAATAATATTATTTCCGATATTTCTTCCGTAAAGCCGCTTACACTTATTTACAATCTTAATCTTTCCGGAAATAAAATCACAAGCATTGATGCGCTTTCGGGATTTAAGGCGCTTCAGACTCTTGATTTAAGCGAAAACAATATTTCAAACATTTCTCCGCTTTCCGGTGCGGCTGTGCTTAAAGAAGCAAAGCTTAATGATAACAATATCGAGGATATTTCCCCGCTTTATAAACTTCAAAAAATTGAAAAGCTTTATATCAGGGGAGATTATAACTTTATAAGCGACAGTCAAGTCGAAACGCTTAAGAGATACCGTGACAATTTAGTGACTGTTTATTATTGATATTTAGAATCGCTTTTGCTTTTTTCTCAAACTTTGTTTAATGCAAATAAAAGCCCGAATCCACGAGTCAAGGTGGGTTCGGGTTTTTTTGTGCTGATTTAAAAAACAAGCT
>CAYFRC010000245.1:0-1579 GCA_964345325.1 uncultured Oscillospiraceae bacterium | reverse complement strand
ATTTGATTACAAGCTCTCGTCCGTCATAATCGACAGTTAATTGCGTTTTCGGCTTGATGTCGCTTGTGAGAATGTGCTTTGCAAGCTTTGTTTCGACTTTGCTTTGGATAAATCGGCGGAGAGGACGTGCGCCGTAAACAGGGTCAAAGCCGCTGTTTATCACAAAGGCTTTTGCCGCAGGCGTAAGCGTTACGGAAAGCTGTTTGTCCTCAAGCCGCTTGTTTAAGTCGTTGATAAGCAAATCGACAATTTTGCCGATTTCGTCCTTGCCAAGCGGTTTGTAGAACACGATTTCGTCAAGCCTGTTTAAAAATTCGGGGCGGAATTGCTGTTTAAGCAAGCCCTCGACATAATTTCTTGCTTCGTCGGTGATGTTGCCGTTTGCGTCAATGCCGTCGAGGATTGCCGACGAGCCGAGGTTTGACGTCAAAATCAGGATTGTGTTCTTGA
This sequence comes from uncultured Oscillospiraceae bacterium, assembly GCA_964345325.1. Lineage (GTDB taxonomy): Bacteria > Bacillota > Clostridia > Christensenellales > Aristaeellaceae > CAYFRC01. The sequence goes on along the minus strand of CAYFRC010000245.1, from coordinate 1,129 downwards.
AATCAACCGTTTTTCCCTGCGAATCGGTAATTCTTCCGTCGTCAAGCACCTGTAAAAGCACGTTGAACACGTCAGGGTGCGCCTTTTCAACCTCATCAAAAAGCACGACAGAATAGGGGTGACGGCGAACTGCCTCCGTAAGCTGACCGCCCTCCTCATAGCCGACATAGCCCGGAGGCGCTCCGATGAGCCTTGAAACGGAAAATTTCTCCATATATTCCGTCATATCTATACGGATAAGGTTTTTTTCATCGTCAAAAAGCGCTTGGGCAAGAGCCTTCGCAAGCTCTGTTTTGCCGACACCCGTCGGACCGAGGAACAAAAACGAGCCAATCGGTCTGTCAGGATCTTGGATTCCCGCACGGGAACGCATGATTGCTTCCGAAACCTTTTGTACTGCCTCGTCCTGTCCGATTACACGCTCGTGGAGAATGTCGTCGAGGTGCAAAAGCTTTTCACGCTCGCCCTCCATAAGCTTTGAAACGGGTATTCCCGTCCAGCGGGCAATTATTTTTGCAATTTCTTCATCAGTTACCCTGTCACGGAGAAGCGAATTTTCCTGCGCCGCCTCGGCAAGCTTTTCCTCCGCCTCAAGCTGTTTTTTAAGCTCCGGCAAGCGCCCGTATTTAAGCTCTGCCGCCTTGTTCAGGTCGTATTTATGCTCTGCACGCTCGATTTCAGCGTTTAACGCTTCCATTTCCTCACGCAGCTTCTGAACCTTGGTAATCGCTTCCTTTTCGTTGTCCCATTTTGCATTCATTTCCTTGAAGCTTTCACGAAGCTCGGAAAGCTCTTTTTGAATTTCGGCAAGGTGTTCCTTGGAAAAGCTGTCGTTTTCCTTTTTAAGTGCGGCTTCTTCAATTTCAAGCTGCATAATTTTACGGCTTGCCTCATCAAGCTCCGCCGGCATTGAGTCAATCTCAGTTTTTACCATTGCGCAGGCTTCGTCAATAAGGTCGATTGCTTTATCGGGCAAAAATCTGTCGGAAATATAGCGGTTTGAAAGCACCGCCGCCGAAACAAGCGCTTGGTCTTGGATTTTTACGCCGTGGAAAACCTCATACCGTTCTTTAAGCCCACGCAGAATTGAAATTGTGTCGTCAACAGTCGGCTCGTCCACATAGACGGG
>CAYFRC010000244.1:0-2562 GCA_964345325.1 uncultured Oscillospiraceae bacterium | reverse complement strand
AAGCAGGCGCAGGAATCCATCGAATCCGAAGCCAAGAGATGCGGCATGTATTTCGTGAACAACCGTTGGCTGGGCGGCATGCTCACCAACTTCCGCACCATTCAGCTGCGCATCAAGCGCCTGAACGAGATCGACGCAATGGAGCGCAACGGCCAGTTCGAGCTGCTGCCCAAGAAGGAAGTCATCCAGCTCTGCGCGGAGCGCGAGAAGCTGGAGAAGAACCTGGGCGGCATCCGCGAAATGAAGCGCCTCCCCGGCGCGATGTTCGTCGTCGACCCCCGCAAGGAGCGCATCGCCGTGGCGGAAGCCCGCATTCTGGGCATCCCGATCGTCGCCATCGTCGATACGAACTGCGACCCCGATGAGATCGATTACGTGATCCCCGGCAACGACGACGCCATCCGCGCGGTGAAACTCATCGCAGGCAAGATAGCGGACGCCGTGCTCGAAGGCCGTCAGGGCGAGCAGGACAGCGCCGAAGACGAGCCCGCCGAGGAACAGAAGGCGGAATAATCCCAAAAACAACACTGTCAGGAGGGTATACCAATGGAAATCAGCGCAAAGGTCGTCATGGAGCTTCGCGGCAGAACCGGCGCGGGCATGATGGATTGCAAAAAGGCATTGAAGGAAACCGGCGGCGACATGGAGAAGGCCATCGACTATCTCCGTGAAAAAGGACTTGCCGCCGTCGCGAAAAAGCAGAGCCGCATCGCCGCCGAGGGCGTAGTCGATACGTATTTCTGCGAAAAGTGCAACACCGTATCCCTCGTGGAAGTCAACTGCGAGACGGACTTCGTCGCCAAGACCGAGCAGTTCCAGGCGCTCGTGCGCGACGTCGCCAAGCAGGTCGTCCTTTCCGACCCTGCCGATGTCGACGCGCTCCTCGCGTGCAAATATTTTGACGACGAAAGCAAGACCATTTCCGACCTCATCACCGAGAAAACCGCGAACATCGGCGAGAAACTCTCCGTCCGCCGCTTTGCCCGCTATCACGCGGACCAGAACACCGTCTCCAGCTACATCCACATGGGCGGCAAGGTCGGCGTCATCGTCGAAATGACGGGCGAAAAGGGCGAAGTGATGGAAGAAGTCATTCACGACGTGGCACTGCAGATCGCAGCTGCCTCCCCCGTCGCCGCAGAGTACGTCTGCCGCGCGGAGGTTCGCGCGGAGCACCTCGAGCACGAAAAGGAAGTTCTCGCCGCGCAGGCTCGCAACGAGGGCAAGCCTGAGGCGATTATCGCGAAGATGGTCGAAGGCCGCGTGAAGAAGTTCTACGGCGAAGTCTGCCTCAACGAGCAGCCCTTCGTCAAGGATCCCGACACGACCGTCGAGAAGATGATTGCGTCCAAGCTCAAGGGCGCCTCGATCGTGCGCTTCACCCGCTACAAGATGGGCGAAGGCCTCGAAAAGAAGGTCAACGACCTCGCCGCGGAAGTCGCCGAGCAGACCGCCTCCATGCAAAAGTAACCCCCACGGTTTCCCCACGGTTTCCCCGCGCCGTCACGCAATGTGGCGGCGCGTTTTCGTCCTACAAACCCTACAAGGTGGGCAGGTTGCCCACCTTTTTTGCTTTTCGTTCCGCTATAATCGAATATAGGTACGTGGAGGACGACGTTTGTCGCATATCCGGATTTCGCGATTTTGGGGGAACAACGCCCCGAAGAAGGAGGAGTTTCCATGAGAAGCAAGACGCTTACGGCGCTTCTCGCCGTGCTGTTATGCCTTTTGTGCTTCGGCGCGACGCGGGCATCTGCGGAACCCACCCCGGAGTTCCAAATCGATCACAACATCCCGCCGGTTTGGTTTGTGGATGGGCCAAATCAGGAAATAGGCTGGGCGACATCTGGGAGACACACTACAGAGATCCGAGCCTCACCTATCATTGGTCCATCGAGATGACTGCGGGCACGGAATACGGGGAGATGCTCCCTTTCGATAAGGACAATCCATTTGAACAGTACATCAGGTTTAAGTATGACTATGACGTGATCTCCGCCGCGTTCTCCGAGAACATCCCCGTGACGATCGCGTGCGAGGTGACGCTCAACCTTGAGGGCGTGGAGGTCACGAAAGAAATCACCGTCGAGCTTTTGGATATCGCGGATTTCAATCCCGATGCATACGTGAACGAGATTTCGCACGCATCCGGCGGCTTGGTTGAACTGAATCAGAGTGAATTCTTCATGCTGTACCGTCAGGAAATCCTGACGAACGAGGGCGAGGGAGGAAGAACCGTTCCCGAAGGTATGCAGGTGGGCTGGCATTTTGCCGGAGAATGGTATCACAACGAAGTCGGCGAACCCCAGTTCCACGAGGGATGGGATTGCTGGTACTGGTCCCGTTTCGACGAAGTGGGCGTATACCCCATCGTGCTGCACGCGGATTACGGCGGACAACGGCTCGCGACGGGGTATGTGACGATCAAGGTCGGCGAAGACGCAAAGCTGGAAAACCGCGTGGAATTTCGGCGCTCCTACGATCCTCTGCAATATGTCAACCAAGAGTATATTGCTCCCCCGACTAAACAATGGACGAATTACGCGGCGTAAATTGTCGTCT
>CAYFRC010000243.1:0-2564 GCA_964345325.1 uncultured Oscillospiraceae bacterium | reverse complement strand
GACCGATTGGAACAGGAAAAAGGGGCCTTTTTTCAAAAGGTGCGGGGAGGTTACCTAACAGAAGCCGCAAAGCGCCGGGAAAACTGTCTTGTGGTCAACGGCGACCAGCAGATGGAGACCGTGGCCGCGGATATTAAAAAAGCCTTGGAGCGGCTCTTATGAATGAACGGCTGAAAAGAGAAATAATAAGCGCCCATCCGGGCCATGCCTATCTGTTATACGGCAAAGCCGAGTTTGTGGAGGCGGAAGCCCTGGACTTCGCCATGGCGATCAATTGTCGCAACCCCCAAGACGGCGCGGCCTGCGGCGCCTGCAGTCACTGCCTGCAAATAAAGAGTGGAAATTTTCCTGATCTCGTGGTTTTGGCGCCGGAAGGCGTTTATTACAAAGCGGATCAGCTTAAAACATTGCGGAAGTACTTTTCGCTTACCGCAAAACAGGGACTACATCGGATCTTTCTTTTGCAGAAAGCCGATATGATGAAAGAGGAATGCGCCGACCGCTTGTTAAAAGCGTTGGAAGAACCGGCGGAAAACACTGTATTTTTACTGACAGCGGAAAATGAAGACCGTATTTTGCAGACGATCGCTTCCCGCTGCCGCATCATTCGTATTCTTTCGGAAAACAAAAGGGTTACCGACGCGGAACGGGAGGAAGTTTTTTCGATCCTTTCCGCCGTCAAGTCATCGCCGCTGGAATATCTTTTCCATACTGCGGAAAAATACGCCAAAGAGCGGGAAAAATGTGCGTCGTTTTTTGAAACGGCGGTCAACCTGTTTTCCGAAAATTATTTATATCGCCAGGGTGGTGTTACCCCGGCTCATCACTTTCCCGAGGAACACTGGAGCGTGGATCAGCTCTTTGATTTATGGCAGTGGGCCCTTGCCGCGCCGATCCTCATGGAAAGCAACATCAATCTGAAATTGATCACGGAGAATTTTCTCCTACGGATAAAAAGAAAGGACGACCTTAATGGAAACTGTAGTTGGTATACGCTTTAAGCAGGCAGGAAAGATCTATTATTTCAGTCCCGGCGGCTTGGAACTGAAAAATCACGATCACGTCATCGTGGAAACGGCCCGAGGGATGGAATACGGCACCGTGGTGATCCCGCCTCGGGAAGTTCCCGAAAATAAAGTGGTGAAACCGTTGAAGGAAGTGATTCGGAAAGCCACTGCCGTCGATGAAAAGACCTACGAGGAGAATCAGGCCAAAGAAAAGAAGGCCTTTGATATTTGTCTTGAAAAGATCAAAGATAATAATTTGGTGATGAAGCTCATTGATGTGGAATACACCTTTGACGGCGGTAAAATCATTTTCTATTTCACCGCCGACGGCCGAGTCGATTTTCGGGAATTGGTGAAAGACCTGGTCAGTGTTTTCCGCACCAGAATCGAACTGCGTCAAATCGGCGTCAGGGACGAAGCCAAGATGATCGGCGGCATCGCCTCCTGCGGCCGGGTACTCTGCTGCCACAGTGTTTTAGACGAGTTTCAGCCGGTATCGATCCGCATGGCCAAACATCAGAACCTTTCCCTGAACCCCGGCAAAATATCGGGGATCTGCGGCCGTCTGATGTGCTGCCTGAAATTTGAAAGTTACGATGACTCCATCAACGGTTATGAGGTTGATTCCGATGAAGAAATTGATGAGGAATTGAAAGAGCTGGAAGATTAAAGAAAGCGGTGGTGTATTTATGCTGGCAGAAGCGATTTGCGAATTGGAAGCGAAATTAAAAGCAATGGAAGATGAGCTGGCGACGATTCGCCACTACGTAGAGCGGATGGAACAGGATAACGCTTCCATGCAGACGATCATCCGCAATAAAAACCTGCAGATCTCCGGCAAGGCCAACCTTTTGGCTTTATTCGACGCCGGTTTTCATGTCTGCTCCGCTCATTTTGGCGAAACCAGGGACGGCGAGTGCCTTTTCTGCGCCTCCCTTTTGGATAAGGATGCTTTGCACAGCGATGAACAAAACTGAGTTCACCGATGACGATCTGATGATCGGCGGTTACCGTCTGCTTCAAAAAAGGGACGGTTACCGCTTTTCTCTCGATGCCCTTTTACTCGCCGCTTTTGTTCCCGTCTTTCCCGGCGCCGCCGTGGTTGATCTTGGCTGCGGCAGCGGCGTATTGCCGCTTTTGCTTTTGGGCAGAGAGCCTTCCCTGGCCATTACGGCAGTGGAAAAAATGGAGGGGCCTTCGGCTTTGGCCCGGCGTAATATGGCGGAAAACAAAGCTTGCGTCACCGTGGTTTCCGGCGACGCCATGGAGGCGAACCGCTTTTTGGCAACCTCCTCCTTTGACCTAATTGTGACGAATCCCCCTTTTTATCCCCGGGACAAGTGCCGTCTGCCCCAAAACGAAGAGGTGGCCGCCGCCAAAACGGAGCTTTTCTGGAGCCCGGCGGGTTTGATGGACCAATCTTTTTCCCTGTTGCGGGAGAGCGGGCGGCTCGTTTTGATCTTTCCCAATGGGCGGAAAGAGGAAATCTGCAAAAGGGCGGCAGAGGCGGGGCTTTTCCTTGCCCGCAGTCGCGCTGTAAATAACAAAAAAACGAAC
>CAYFRC010000242.1:0-2598 GCA_964345325.1 uncultured Oscillospiraceae bacterium | reverse complement strand
GCGCAGGTCGCCATCAATGTGACGGATATGGCGGAGCCGTTTTCGCGCGCGACGCAGGTCGTACTGTTGGACGCGCAGGGAAACGAGATCGATTCGCCCTCCCTCTCGAAGACGACTTCTTCCGTCACCGTGGGCATCGATGTGTACCCGACAAAGCAGCTGCCGATCGCAAACGGCATCGAAAAAGCGGTGAGTGGGCAGCTGGCGAGCGGCTTTGTCATTACGGGCGTGGAGATTTCCCCGGACACGATCACCGTTGCGGGCGATGCCTCCCTTTTGGAGTCGCTGGACGAAATGCAGATCGAGTCCGTGCCCGTCGCAAATGCCGCGAGCAGTTTTACCACCCTTGCCTACGTCGTAAAGCTGATGGATTTGAAATACGTCTCGTCGGAGCAGGTCAACGTCACGGTGACGATCGAGGAGACGCAGCTTACCAAGACCTTTACGGAGCTGTTGCCAGCCATCGAAAACGTGCGGGATGGGTTCAAGGCGGAGTGGATATCCGGCCAGTGCGCGATGCGGGTCACGGGGCGCTATACGGAGGTCTCGTCGCTGGACAGGGACGACCTCCTGCTCACCGCCAGCGCGAAAAACCTCGGCGTCGGGCGGCACAAGGTGGACATTTCTTGGACGATAGACAACCATCCGGAGCTTCAATGCGAGCCGTCTCCCGCGTACGGTTGGATCGAAGTTTCCAAAGACGACGGCTAACGGAGGATACGGTTTTGCAGACAGATTATGCGGATACTTTCGTAAAGGCAATGCTCAGCTGGGTGCGCTATATCGCAGGCAGCATCGCAAAGATGTTTCAGTCGGAAGGTGCCGCCGTCACGAGCAGCGGGGGCATGTTCCTTTCGTGGTTTCGCTCGAATTGGGCGGGGCTTCTCCTTTTTTTGCTGCTCGTGGGGCTGGGCGTGGACTTTCTCGTGTGGATTGTCCGCTGGCGCCCCTACTGGCTTTGGTTTCGGAAGAAGCGCGTGCTGCTCGAAAACGATATCGACCTGGATTTGGACGAGGAGCAGCTCAAGCGCAGATACGGCGGAAAGCCTCCGCTGAAGCCCAGGCGGCAGGGTCCGATCCTTCCCGACGTCGAGGAGGAATACGAAATCCTGCCCGTGAAGGCGCAGACGCAGCGGAAACAGTCCCCGTGGATGCTGCCCGAGAAATTCGAGGAGATCGAGCAGGAAAAGCAATCGGGCGAGGACTACTGGCTCGAAGGGCACAGTGCGAAAAAAACGGCAAATCGGAAGGGGCGGCAGCGTGACGACATTTGATCCTTGGGCGCAGGGCGCGCGGTTAAAGGTGATCGTGGGGCATTACGGCAGCGGAAAGACGGAGATCGCGCTCAACATGGCGCTCGCCGCCAGAAAGAGCGGGCGGGAGACGGCGCTGTGCGATCTGGACGTCGTCAACCCCTTCTTCCGCAGCGCGGAGCAGCACGAACTGCTGGAGAACGCGGGCGTACGGTGCATTTTGCCGCAATTCGCGCTCACGGGCGTGGATGTGCCGTCGCTTCCGGCGGAAGTGCGCAGCGTGTTCGGAAAGCCCGATCTTTCCTGCGTGCTTGACGTCGGCGGGGACGATGCGGGCGCGGCGGCGCTGGGGCAATACGCGCCGTGGTTTCAAAAAGAAGCCTATGACATGTACTATGTCATCAACCCCTATCGACCGTTTTCCGAAACGGAGGCGCAGATCGAGAACATGCTTCGCCGCATAGAGTTCCGCTCCCGCCTGCGCGTGACAGGGATATTGAACAACGCGAACATGGGCCGCCTTACGACGGAGAAGGATATTTTAGGCGGGATTCCGCTCGTGCAGCGCGCGGCGGATGCCTGCGGCATTCCCGTTCTCGCGCTGTGCGTGCGCGAAGATATCAAAATCCAAACGGCACTGCCCGTTTATCCCATCCGCCGCTACCTCGTGCCGGAATGGATGGAAGAGGTGTGATCGGATATTTCGCGGAGGGCGCGGTGCTTGCGGCACTCGCGTACCTCCTATATCGCTATTTTGGGCGCGCGGAGAGCTTTCCCGCGCGCGATACGCGCGTGCCGTATGGAAAGCTTCTGGCGGTGTTTCTCGCCGGAAGGCTTTTTGTATATCTGTCGGCGCTCTGCATCTGCGCAGCGCGCGGCAGACTCGATGCGTTTTTATCGGGCGGCCTTTCCGCGTGGATCAAGTGGGATGCGCCCCATTACCTCTCGCTCGCTGAGAACGGGTATGTCAATACCGGGGACGCGCGGTTTCACATCGTGTTTTATCCGCTGTACCCGCTTTGCGTGCGCATCGCGTCGTATCTCTTTTTGGGGCGCACGGCGCTTGCGGCGTTTTTTCTCTCCAACGGGTGTTTTTTCGGCGCGTGCGTACTGCTGTATAAGATTACCGCTATGGAGGAAGACGGAAACACGGCGCTTCGGGCGGTGCGGCTTCTGTGCCTGAACCCGCTGTCGCTGTTTTTCTCCGTGCCGTATGGAGAATCGCTGTTTTTGCTGTTGACGCTCGCGTCCGTATACTGCGCGCGTCGCAAAAAGTTTGCCGCCGCCGTTCTGCTCGGCGCGCTGTGCAGCCTGACCAGGATGCCGGGCATTTTGGTTGCGATTC
>CAYFRC010000241.1:0-2619 GCA_964345325.1 uncultured Oscillospiraceae bacterium | reverse complement strand
AAGACGACAATTTACGCCGCGTAATTCGTCCATTGTTTAGTCGGGGGAGCAATAGTATGGATATTGGAGTCCCATGCCGTTTTTCATTATACCGCAGCGCCAAGTGCGTGTCAATCCTTGCGGCAGGAAAACGACACGAAGCGGATGGACAATCACGAAACAAGGAAGGTGCGGAACGTGGGTATTTCAAAGGAGCAGATTACAAGCGTAAAGGGCAGGGGCTTCCTGCTGAACAGGGGAACGGAGTGCTTCTCCGGCAGAGTCGTTACGGTTGCAGGCTTGTTCACGCCGGACGAGCTTCGCGCCGTCGCGGAATGCGCGGACAAATTCGGCAACGGCAAGGTGATCTTCACCGCCCGCCTCGCGGCGGAAATCCTCGGGATCCCGTTCGACAAGATTTGCGAGGCGGAGCGCTTCATGGCGGAGCGCGGGCTTTCCTTCGGGGGCACGGGCGCAAAGGTGCGCCCCATCACCGCCTGCAAGGGGACGACCTGCGTATTCGGCAATATCGACACGCAGGCGCTCGCCAAGGTTTTATACGATACGTTCTACATCGGCATGGGCGATGTCAAGCTTCCCCACAAGTTCAAGATCGGCGTCGGCGGCTGCCCGAACAGCTGCATGAAACCGAGCCTGAACGACGTGGGCGTGGAGGGCTGCAAGGCGTTCTCGTTCGATTCGGCGCTCTGCCGGGGCTGCAAGAAGTGCGCCGTGCTGGAATGCTGCCCGCCGGAGGCGGTGTCTCTTGCGGACGGCAAGGCCGTCATCGACAAAAGCAAGTGTACGAATTGCGGGGTCTGCGTCGGCAAATGCCCCTTCGGCGCGGTACCCAGGGAGACGGAATCCGTCTGCCGCGTGTTCGTCGGCGGAACGTGGGGCAAAAAGCAGCGCATGGGGACGCTCCTCTCCCGCACGTTTAAGGAATCCGAAGTGCCCGCCGTCGTACTGAAGGTGCTCCTGTGGTACAGGGAAAATGGATATGTGAAGGAGCGCTTGGGCGCCGCGATCGACAGGCTCGGCACCGACGCGCTCGAAGCCGCGCTGGCGACGGACGATTTGCCGGACAGGAAAGCGGAAATCCTCGCTGCGCCCCTGCGCGAAAGGTAATCTGCCGGAATTTTCTCATCGCGAACTTTGCAGAGTGCTATGAAAGGAGCGGATACTGTGTCGCTGACGGTAAATCTGTATTACACCGGGGAGGGGGACAGTGCGAGGCGCTTTGCACAGGAGATGGTTTCCTCGGGCATCGCGCAGCGCGTCCGCGCGCAGGAGGGGTGCGAGCGGTACGAATACTTTTTTCCCATGGACGATCCGCACACCGTGCTCCTGATCGACCGCTGGCGCGATCAGGCGGCGCTCGATGCGCACCACAAATCGCCGATGATGCAGGACATCGCGCGCCTTCGCGACAAATACAATCTGCGGCTTCGCGTCGAGCGGTATACGGAGGTATAGAGCGCAAAGTACTGCGGAAAACTGTTTGCCAAGGCGAGAGTGCAGTTCGCTGTATTCTCGCCTTTCAATATTGTTTATGGCGATGCCGCGTGTGCGGGGAATACCGTCGGAGGAATTTGGCATTCGAAAGGATTGTGTTTTGCGAGGAGGATGGGTTCAATGTATCACTACGGCGGAAAATGGACAGCGGTCTTCCTGACGATTTGTTTTTTTCGCTTTGATGCTGCCTGCAGGCGCGGAGGAAATCCCGGCGAGCGCGGAAAAGGCCAGCGGCGTTCTGATTGCAAATGCGAAAGATATGCCCCCTGCGAGCGGGCGTTTTTATGCGCAGATCGATGAAAACGGCGCGCGATTCGATTTGGATGCGGCGTTTGTCTACTATGTGGAGGCGGATGCGGAATCCGCCTATGCCGGCGAGGCGTGCTTCACCAAACTGCGCTTTTGGGCGAATGTCGACACGAACCAAATCGGCGCCGAAGGCACCGTCACCCTGCGGCGGGGAAGGAAAGGCGAAGTCACCTGCCATTATCTGTACGCCGACGATCGGGGAATCTATTTCTACCCGGAGGCGCCGTTTGCAAGGCATGTGGCGGGAGAGACGCTGACAGGGGTCGATTTCCCCTGCGAGGTTCGCATTGACGAGGCGGAGCCGGTACGGCGCGTTTTGCTGGTGTTTTGGGATGCGTCGGACGAGGTGCTTTTAGAGTTGGAATACGACGGGGCGGATGTGACGGACGGGCAGGAAGTCGATACCCCGGAGAGAACGGTCGTCGCAGAGCTGATTGGCTATGCTGCCGACGGCACGGAGGTAATGCACGAGTGGGTGGCAGCGGAAGACGTGAACCCCTATTTTTGTACCGAGGGCAAGGGGCTGCTATTGGAAAGGAAAGCGATTGGCATCCTGTGGGAATACTGAACGCGCTTCTCGGTCGAGAAATTTTTACAAAAAATTGCTTGCCCAGTGTGGGGGATATGTGATATTATAACCAAGTGACTTCGGACGGTCCGCTGTCCGTATAAAGCCGGATAAGAACGTCCTTGAGGAGAGGAGGATACTTCCCATGAATGAGATCATCCGTTCCATCGAGAGCGCGCAGATGCGCCCCGATGTTCCCGTGTTTTCGATCGGCGACACCGTGCGCGTGCAGGTGAAGGTCGTCGAGG
>CAYFRC010000240.1:0-2620 GCA_964345325.1 uncultured Oscillospiraceae bacterium | reverse complement strand
CGGAGGGGCTCGGCGTCACGCTGAGCGATGTCTACGGCGTCGCCACCTTCTATGCGCAGTTTGCGCTGGAGCCGCGCGGCAAGTATATCATCGGCTGCTGCATGGGCACCGCCTGCTACGTTCGGGGTTCCAAGCTCGTTTTGGAGCGCCTCGCTCAGGAGCTCGACGTCCCCGCCGGCAAGACGACGCCCGACGGCCTGTTTACGCTGATGGACACCCGCTGCCTCGGCGCATGCGGCCTTGCCCCCGTCATCATGATCAATGACGACGTATACGGGCGCCTCGTTCCCAACGACATCCCCACCATCTTGGACAAATACAGGACGATGTAATCTGATTGAGCTTTCGCTGCACATTCTGGATCTCGTGCAGAACTCCGTTTCCGCCGGCGCAGCGCTGATCACGGTGGTCGTATCCTTCTTACGGGATGTGTTGACCATCGTCATCGAAGACGACGGCCGCGGCATGGACGAAGCACTTCTCGCCAGAGTCACAAGCCCCTTCGCCACCACGCGCACAACGCGCAAGGTCGGCTTGGGCATTCCGATGTTCAAGCAGCTTGCGGAAATGTGCAACGGCTCGTTTCGGATCGATTCCACGGTGGGCAAGGGAACGCGCCTTACGGCGACGTTTCAGGCATCCCACATGGATCTCCCCCCCGTCGGCGACCTCCCCGGAACGTTCGCGTCGCTGATTAACGGCGCACCGTCCTTCCCCGAATTCGTCCTGCGCTACGAAAGGGACGACAAGTCCTTCGTGTTCGATACGCGCGAGGTTCGGCAGGCGCTGGGCGGTCTCCCGCTGGACGGCATGGAGATACTGGGCTGGATCCACGAATGCATTGCCGAAGGCATATCGGAGGCCGACGGCAAGACCCTTTAACAAGACAATTTACTGTACACGGAGGTGCGATTCCTATGAAATCCTTAGCCGAACTCGAGGCTATCCGTCAGAGAACACTGGATCAGGTCAACCTGCGCCGCGAGCGCGAAGGCACCCGCGTCGTAATCGGCATGGCAACCTGCGGCATCGCCGCGGGCGCGAGACCCGTCATGCTGTCCTTCCTCGAGGAAGTGCGCAAACGCAATCTCTTGGACGTTACCGTAGCGCAGACCGGCTGCATCGGCATGTGCCGTCTGGAGCCCATGGTCGAAATCACGGTGCCCGGTCAGGAGAAGGTCACCTATGTCAAGGTGAACCCCGATATGGTTCCGCGCATCGTGCAGGAGCATATCGTCAACGGCCGTCCTGTAGATGAATATACGATCGGCGCTGCGAATTAAGGAGGGTAACAACTATGGATCTTTTCCGTTCCCATGTACTCATTTGCGGCGGCACCGGCTGTACTTCCTCCGGCTCTGGAGCCCTGTTCGAGCGCTTTGAGACATTGGTTGCCGAGCATGGGCTTGAGAAGGAAATCAAGCTGGTGCACACCGGCTGCTTCGGCCTTTGCGAAGCGGGCCCCGTCATCATCGTGTATCCCGAGGGCGCGTTCTACAGCCGTGTAACGCTCCCCGATGTCGACGAAATCGTAAACGAGCACCTCATCAAGGGCAGAATCGTGCAGAGGCTTCTGCATTCCGGCTCCATTCACGAGGAGACGGGAACCATTCGCGCGCTGGATGACATGCAGTTCTACGCCAAGCAGAAGCGCATTGCGCTGCGCAACTGCGGCGTCATCAACCCCGAGAGCATCGACGAATACATCGCCTTTGACGGCTATCGCGCGCTCAACAAGGTGCTGACCGAAATGACCCCCGAACAGGTCATCGACGTCATCTCCAAGTCCGGCCTGCGCGGCCGCGGCGGCGCGGGCTTCCCGACCGGCAGGAAATGGTCCTTCGCGGCGGCGCAGCCCAAGGGGCAGAAGTACGTCTGCTGCAACGCCGACGAGGGCGACCCCGGCGCGTTCATGGACCGCTCCATCCTGGAAGGCGACCCGCACGTAATCCTCGAGGCCATGGCGATCGCCGGCTACGCGATCGGCTCCGATCACGGCTTCATCTACGTCCGCGCGGAATACCCCATCGCGGTCAAGCGGCTTGAAATCGCCATCGAGCAGGCGAAGGAATACGGCCTGTTGGGCAAGGACATCTTCGGCTCGGGCTTCAATTTCGATATCGAGCTTCGCCTCGGCGCGGGCGCGTTTGTCTGCGGCGAGGAAACCGCGCTGATGCACTCCATCGAGGGCGAGCGCGGCGAACCGCGCCCGAGGCCTCCGTTCCCGGCGGTCAAGGGTCTGTTCGGCGTTCCGACCATCCTCAACAACGTCGAAACCTATGCCAACGTATGCCAGATCATCCTGAACGGCGCGGATTGGTTCAACACCATGGGTACCGAGCGCTCCAAGGGCACCAAGGTCTTCGCGCTGGGCGGCAAGATCAACAACACCGGCCTCGTCGAAGTTCCCATGGGCACGAAGCTGCGCGACATCATCTATGAGATCGGCGGCGGCGTTCCGAACGGCAAGGCGTTCAAGGCCGTGCAGACCGGCGGCCCCTCCGGCGGCTGTCTGCCCGCGAGCCTGCTCGACACCGATATCGACTACGACAACCTCGTCGCGGCCGGCTCCATGATGGGCTCCGGCGGCATGATCGTCATGGACGAGGACAACTGCATG
>CAYFRC010000239.1:456-2671 GCA_964345325.1 uncultured Oscillospiraceae bacterium | reverse complement strand
CTGCCCTCCATGAGTGGGAAGCCCTCATAGCCTTCGCCATCCCACACGATGCCGCTTTCTCCGCAGAACACAACGCGCGTAGCGCTGGTCTCGTTGACCAAATGCACCTCTACATCGTCGTACAGTAAAACCGTCAGTTTTGCCGTGTCTACCAGAAGCTGCGCATCGCCCTTTAGGAATTCTCCTTTATACTCGGAAAAGCCCGCCGCAGCGGTCGATGCCACGACGATGTCCGCCCTGCCGTTTTCCTGCGTCGTCTTATATTCCGGCGCGGTGAAGACCGGCATATTCGGGAACTGCTCCTCCGGCCAATAGTTGACGTCGAGCGCCTTGCGTTCCGCCTCCTGCCGCGCGAGCAGCGTTTCCTTTTCGACGGCCTGCCGTGCGACGCGGCTCTTGGTAAGATATACCGACAGCACGAGCGCCACCGTGACCATTACAAGCGCCAAAACACTCAAAACTGCGTGGCGAATTTTGCGTTTTCTCTCCGCTTCCTCGAGATCTTCTTCCAGCGTGAAGATATCCTCGTCATATTCGTTTGCCATGGGACACACTCCTCCCTCTTATGCCGTTTAGTATACCACATCTTGCGGGTGCAGGCAAGCCCATTCGGGTTGTTTTCCGAGGGAAACGCCCAAAAAGTTTCACCATACGTCCTGTGTGCCTGTACCGCGTTCTTTTTTTCGGGGAGTATTTTCAGAGGTCGGGGTGGTACTGCACAATGCGCGAAATTGTGCGAAACCAAGCTGTTTCACTCGAAATGCACACCATACAACCTGCTTTGGTGAAGCAAATATCCGCGCAGTATTGCATCCATCAGCTTCGGAAATTTCTTTTTATACGCACTGTACGGCATGACCTTAGCCTTTCCCCAATTCTCGTGCAGGCGCAATTCTTTCGATATACAAAAGCCTCGCCGAACGTTTTTCCGCAAGGTGCAGCGCAATGTCCTGCGCGCCTGCGATGATGACCTCGTTGGTGTCCGCATCAGTGAGCGTGTATTTGGCGTTTTCGGCGGCGAAAGGCAGGTTGACCTTCCAGGTATCGAGCACGCAGTCCTCCATGCGGAAAATCAAAAGCACGCCCTTTTGCTTTTCCCCGTCGTACCAGCAGTAGGAGGTAAAGCCCGTTCGGTCGCACTCGTCGTGCCACGGCGTAAACACGTACATGTCCGAGAGCATGTATTCCTTCACCCTGTCCCACTCCCGAAGGCCGAAGCGCAGCATGTCAAAATCCTGATTCGAGTCCTGCGTAAACTGGGAGTCCACGTTGAGCGCGGGCAAATACGATGCGCGCCACGTATAGGCGTCGCTTGTGCCCGTGGCGTCCAGCTGCCCCTTCTTTTCCTTGGTGTTCGCGCCGCAAAACGGAATCCAGCGGTTGAACGATGTCGTCATCGAAAGCCTGAGTGCGGTTGTCGTGCGGTCGGAATCGCTTCGCAGCAGGGGAATGCCGCGCCTAAGCGATTCGATGTCGTTGCGCCCGCCGCCGCTCGCGCAGGAATCCGTAAACGCGCAGCCGCCGTAGCTCTTCGTGCATTCGATGATCTCGTCCCACATGCGGTAGTGGTTCGCGATGAAGCGGCTCTCCGTGATGCCCGTGCGGTTCTGCCCCTCCTTCGCATCCAAGTATTCCCACAGCGCCGCCGGGTTGCAGTTGTTGTCCTCTCTATACATATCGATGCGATTTTCGCGCAGCGTCGTCGTGATCTTGTCCAGCGTCCACTGCAGGCACGCTTCGTTTCCGATGTTGTTGGATATCGTCCCGCCGCCCGGCCTTCGGATCGCCCAGTCCATATCGTAGCCGAAATGCTTCGCGAGGTTTTCCGGGTCGGTCACGCGCTCGGGCTCGAACCACATGAGCGTTCGCATGCCGTGTTCGCGCGCGAAATCCACGCTTTCGCGAAAGCTGCCGTTCGGCCACTTGTTTGCGTCGAGCGTCCACGTGCCGACGGTTCCCCACCAGTCGCTCTCGGGGCTCGTGCCGTCCGGCGCGATGTACCAGCCCGCATCGACCCAGCGGAAATCGACCTTCGCATCCTCCGCGAGCATCTTCTCGAGCGTCGGCCTCCACGTGTAGCTGCGCTCGGAAATGCTGCCGTCGGAATTCGGAAGCCCCGTATCGTTTGCGATGCAGCAGGTCGAAAACGGCCTCATGGGCGCGCCGTCCGCCGTAAACGGCGGCAGATTGCAGTTGACAAACCACCTGCGCCACA
>CAYFRC010000239.1:0-446 GCA_964345325.1 uncultured Oscillospiraceae bacterium | reverse complement strand
GCATGGTTTTCGTTGCGAACCGCATACGGCAATATGCAGAACAGCGCCGTGCGGATTTTTTCGCCGGGCTTGAGATACGCATTCAGGTTGTTGACGGCGGATGCGGTATACACCGTCTTCCCCTCACTATGGGTAAATTCCGCGTTCCACGTGCCCGCCCAGCCGATCGCGAGCAGCGCGCCGCCCGTGCCGTATTCTAAGTTGAAGTAGGGGAAGTTGCCGTGCGTCGCGCGCCCCGTCGGGGAGACGAAGCGAACCGGCATCGACGTGAGGTCGTGCGCGTAGGGGCGGTATTGGTTCGGAATGTCGCCCAGAATGCCCTTTAGAACCGGCACGTCTCCCACAAATTCCATCCTCACGCGCGGGTTCGAGAGTATGGGCGAATCGTGCGCAGACACATTTTCGAAGTCCACGCGGAATTCGAACGCGCCGTATTCGGGATAGTA
>CAYFRC010000238.1:1866-2688 GCA_964345325.1 uncultured Oscillospiraceae bacterium | reverse complement strand
CTCGCTCTTTTTGGCACGGTCGATATCTACAATCGTACCGACAACCTTGACGGGATTTCCGCTTCTGTCTTTAAGCGTCGCCGTCCTTATCAGGAACCAAATGTAGTCGCCGTAAATATTCTTGATTCTGTATTCATTATTAAGCTCTGCGCCTTTTCCAAGGCTCTCAAGATCTCTGCGATAGCGGTCTTCGTCGTCCTTATGAACCTGTGCTTTAAGCAAGAAGCTGTCGCCGAAATGGTCGGACGGAGCACGATAGCTGAACTTTTTATTATAATTGTTCGAGAAAACAACCTCGTTTGTCTTGAAATTCCACTCGAAAATTATGCTGTCGGACATTTCAATAATATTGCGATAACGACTTTCACTTACGACAATATCGTCCATAAGGTCGTTAAACAAGCGTGCGATTTCTCCGTATTCATTAAGCGCAACAATGTCAACACGTGTGTCGTGGTCGCCTCGGCTTATTTTAACAAACGCTTCCTTGATTTTATCAAAAGGCTTAAGCAGGAATTTTGCCGCAAGAATAGCAAGCACAATAAAAAGAATCGAAAGCAAAAGTATTGTGGCGACATTTACACCGCTTGTTAAAGCTGCGTTTATACTGAGCATATTGTTATCGATGATGGAAATAACCGTCCAGCCAATCGCAGGTATGGTTTTTATTGCCGCTGTTTTCGTCGATTTTTCAAGCATCTTAATTACGACAGAGCCTTTTGATGAAGCAATCGCACTGCTTACGGCGGGGTCGTTATATTCGTTTCCGGCATCAACGGTAAGCGATTTTGTAAGTGCCTCGCCCTCGATAATTCTTCCGTT
>CAYFRC010000238.1:0-1856 GCA_964345325.1 uncultured Oscillospiraceae bacterium | reverse complement strand
CGAAACCTTGCCGCCTGCCTGTGTGTTTGTTTGCAAAAAACGCGAGTTTGAATATAGAGTTTTATAAAAATCTGTGTTATAAAAGAGCATAAGAACAGTATCCCCAGCCTGTTCTTTTATTACAAGGGATTTTGTCGTATACACATAAAGCTCGTCAAAGGGAAGCGCCGATATATCAGGAATTTCCACACCGGGGCCGTTTTGGGTGTCGCCGCCAAGCGCTTTTTTAAGCTCTGAAAGCTTTTCGGAAGAAGCAATTTGACGTCCGGACAAAACTTCAAACGTTCCGTCCTTAAGGTTGCTGTAGGACGAGTCGGTGAAAACCGCAAAATCTATGTAAGGATTCTTAGAAATGCTTTCTTCGACTGCGGCATTTTTGTTGTCGCCATATGCCTCCGCAAGCTTTGCAATGCCCTGAGCCTCCGTTTTCATACTGTCAACGCTTGCGATGAAAACCTGCTCTTGATTGGTAACAATGCTCGTCATAAGCTCGTTGCTTTGAGAGCTGGCGTTCGATGACATAAACTGCGATAAAATTACTCCAAAAATAATCATCGGGATTATGGCAAAGCACGTAAACGATAAGATAAGCAGATTTTTGATTTTCATATAACCGATCCTTCCTAATATAAAATGTAACGTAATAGTGTCGTCAAGAATCGTATTGCCAAGCGAAAACCGCAAGCAATAGCAGCGCTGGAAAACAAACCGCCAGAGCGCACAAAAACCCTGTATAATTGCTTTTTCACGAACATTTTTTATACAAGCCGCCCATGCGCATAATAATCTCTATATTATTCTATCATACGAACAAGCAAAAGTAAATATATATAATTGATTTTGTAACATCTCATAAATTTTTATTATTTTTTTATACAATTCATACAAAGTGTTACAGTGATAAAATCGTTTCATACTACAACTCAATTATTATTCTTTTTTTCAAGCGCCGCATCTATTGCAAGCACAACCGCAAGCATAAAAACAGCATTTCCGCCGTTTCCAACATCAACGCAGTATGAATCCCCCCATGTAAACCATTCTTTGTCCACAGATGCGACAACCATACCATTTTGATAAACCTGATAGCTATGCGACCAAAAGTCGCCCTCAACGCTTAAATCCGTTCCTAAAACGTCGAATTTACTTGAAAAAAGTGTAAAACGCTTGACGATTTCGGCGACATTCTGCCCGCCGATATAGATCTGATATTTAGGCATGAACGTAAAAATGCGTTCTTCAACGGACGCAAGCTCTCTTTGCATGACATCATAAATATGAAGCTTTTTACCAAAAGAAAAAAGCTCGCCCTCGACGTAAAAAACATCTTCCCCGCCGCCGTCCTTTACAGAATACCTGTCCGCCCACGAAAAAACCTTTTGTTTTATATAAAGCTTCATTTTTATCTCCGTTCGTCATTTTTCTGAATCGTAAATTTATATTTCCATAATACCACAAAACCGCTGCTTTGTCAAACCAATCAGTATAATAATATGCCGGAAATCGCATAAAAATTCAACCATATCGAGCAAAAAAGCCGCTTGATTTACAAACGGCATTTTCACTGATTATCTAAAAATAAGCGCAAGTTTTTTCTCCGCCGCCGCCTCAACGTCGCCGCCGCTTTTGTCATGCGGTGCGGCGACCTCGTCAAGCTCTTCATCTATTTCAATTATGTAAGACCGGGCAGGCGTTTCGGCGACCTCGATTCTCGTCAAAAGCCAGCCGTTATGATCAGGTCGATTTTCCCAGCAAGAGCATCATCAATCATCTGCTTGAAACCGTCACGGTACTTGGTTGATGTTGCACTTATACCTCCGTCAGAAGAAACTCCTTATGGACAATTCCCCAATGCC
>CAYFRC010000237.1:0-2722 GCA_964345325.1 uncultured Oscillospiraceae bacterium | reverse complement strand
GTCCCCTGGTCGAGGAATCCGAAGCCGTGGACGCGGAAGCTGCGGAGCAGGTTTTCTTGAAACTTCGCGATGACAAGCTGAAGGGGCTTCGCGTCGAGATGGTGCACGGCAGGATGAAAGCTGCGGACAAGGACGCGATTTTGACGCAGTTTCACGCGGGAGAGGTATATGTATTGGTCTCCACCACGGTCATCGAGGTCGGCGTGAACGTCCCCAACGCCTCCGTCATGGTCATAGAGGACGCGCAGCGGTTCGGGCTTGCGCAGCTGCACCAACTGCGCGGGCGCGTCGGGCGCGGAAAAGCCGAATCGTGGTGCTTCCTGATGGGCGAACCAAACGAGCGACTGAAGTTGCTCACGCAGACAAACGACGGCTTTTTGATCGCGCAACGGGACATGGAGCTGCGCGGCACAGGCGACATCTTCGGGCTTCGGCAGACGGGGCTCGCAGGAGACGGCGCGCTCTCGGCGGATGCGGACGCGGCTCTCCTAAAGGAGACGCACGACGCGGCGAGAGACATTTTGAAGCGCCCGCGCGATGCGGACGCGATGGCGGTCATCGCCCTTGCGAAAGAAACGCTCGAATCGCGGCTAAAAGATGCAGGGGTAAATTGAAAACGGAGAAGGGGCAAAACCCTCCTCCGTTTTTTGTCGCATGAAATTGTACTTAGCGCAGCTGCCGCAGCTTCATCTTGGCTTCCTGCGCGTTGCGCCACGTATAGATAACCAGCGCAAGCGCGATGACGCCGTAGCACAGGAATACGCGGAAGTATTCGCCGATGTTCGGGTCGCCGAACAGGTTCGAGGCGACCTTCTGTACGACGGTGAACATCGCGTGGAACAGGAGGCAGCCGATCAGCGCCTGCCCGTTGGTCGCGCTGTCGATGGACGCGCCGCCCACGAGGATCGCCGCGCCCGCGTACAGTCCCACCTGCTCGTGCTGCGAATACGCGGTGAGCGTGCCGAGGTTCTGGATGAAGATGATGTGCCCCCAGCCCGCAAACACGGTCGAAATCGTGATCGCGATCATGCGCACCTTGTCCACATTGATGCCCGAGGCATTCGCCACGACGCGGTTTTGACCGACCGCGCGGAACTTCTGCCCGAGCTTCGTCCGCATGATGACGACGTTGAACGTGCACAAGAGCCCAATCAGCAGCATCGTAACCATCGGTACGCGAATCGTGCTGAAAACCTGCGATACGATCGGTATGGAGTATACGCCCGCCATGACGGCGGCGCCCGCTATATAGCCGATCGCGGTTTTTTTCTCGATCTTTTTCAGAACGAGCAGCAACAGCGCGCCGACAAACAGGATGCCCGAGAGGATGTACCACGCCGTCGAAAAGGACGTCTTCCACAGGTTGTCGAGCGCCGCGTACATGCCGTTTTCGCCCATCAGGGTCAGGCTGTTCTTGATGCCCGAGCCCGCAACGATCGTCACCTCTTCGCTCATGGGGATGATCGTGCCGAATACGAACAGGAACAGCAGCTGATACGCGCCGTTGGCGAAATAGCCGAGTATCATGGAGCCGATGGTCTCCTGCCCCTTCATCTTATTCAGGCGTTTCCCGATGCCGAACAGAATTCCGAGCGGAACCGTGATCGCGCCCGCCGCGAGGATGCCCCAAATGCCCGGAAGCTTCCAGTTGAGCGCGAGCAAAATCGCAATCTGCGCCGCCATCGCGCCGATGGTGATAGCGAAGTTGATGCCCATACCGGCGACGATCGGGATCAGAAGCGCCAGAATCATGAACGCGTTGCGGAAAATGCGCCCCACCAGTTCGCTCAAAATCGCCGTGAGCGGCATGCCGGAAAAGAACACGCCCACGACCGAGATTGCGAGGAAGATGTACGTTACGACGTATTTTTGCAGGTGGCGGCTCAGCGCGCCGCCGAAGGATTTATTTTCAGGCACGTGATTCACCTCCAGACTGCGTCAGGGCATAGAGGATAATGCCGTTGGAGATCATGATGCGCGTGATTTCCGAAAGCCCGCCGCCGGATATCGCGGCGTTTGCGACCTGCAGCCCCAGCGCAAGCACGCCCTGAAACAGGAACGTTCCGATGATGACGTGGGAAACCTTGCCGCGCGAGATCGTCGCGCCGCCGATCAGGATCGCACTCGCGGAGATGATGGACATCTGCTTGGGCGCGTTGTACAGCTGGCAGTAGCCGAGGCTCTGCGAATACACGATGATGCCCACAGCTGCGATCACGGTCGAGAGGATCGTGCCCAGTACGCGCATTTTATCCACCGATATGCCCGCGGATTCCGCAAAGCGCGGGTTCGAGCCCGCCGCCACCATCGCGATGCCCGTCTTGCTGCGGCTGAACAGCCACATGAGGAAGCATGCCGCGATGAGGAACAGCAAAAGTCCCGTCGGAACCGTCGCGCCGAACAGCTTGAAGTTGAACAGATTGTCCAATAGCCCGCCGAAGGACGAGGTGAGGTTGTGCGTCACGCGAAGTCCCGTACCCAAAATCCATGTGAGTTTGGGATTTTTGAACGGGAGCATCATCCACGCGCAGCACATGAGCGACACGATGGAAAAGCCCACGTAGTTGGAAATGGTCATCTCGTCGCCCTTTACCCTGTTTAAGAGCTGCCCGTACAGCCAGCCGACCGGGATCGAGATGAGGATACCGCCAGCGATTGCGAGCACCAGCGACGGAACGCCCGTCAGCCCGTATTTCAATACGATCATCGTGGACAGAAGCCC
>CAYFRC010000236.1:0-2725 GCA_964345325.1 uncultured Oscillospiraceae bacterium | reverse complement strand
TATATACCCTTATAAAGAGAAAACCCTAATAAACGCGCCTGCGGGGGGCTTTCCGATCTTTCCCCCCTGGGCCGCTTTTGGCCGCTTCCGGCGCCCGTAAGGCCTTCGCTTCGCGTTCATGGCCGGAAGCGCGCAGGACGGCCGCTAGCCACGCTGGCGGCGCCCGTAAGGCCTTCGCTTCGCGTTCATGGTCTGCAGTCATGTAACTCCTTCCGCTCGGTGATAGACGTAAGTGAAGCGCCGCGCCATGAGCGGCGCGGCGCCAAACTTACGACTACCAAACTAACGCGGCCAAATAGTCACGTTCATATACCGGATAGCCGCTAGTCATTCCGCGGAAGCGCGCGGGCGCGCCTAACACTAGCCGCGCCGCGGCGCCGGCAACTGCAGGCGCGATATTGTCGGCGAGCATAACGCGGCCGCTATCCGGTAGATATAGCGCGCGCGCCGCTTCGTGTTTGACGGCGCTCATGGTTACGCCGCAAGCAACCTCGGTATCAGTCAGTGCGAAGTCTGCAGTTGCTTCGTTGGTTGTCATTGTTCTGTTCCCTTCGTTGTGTGGGGTGTACTAGGGCTAGTCCCTAGTGAGGAGTCGCCCGCCCTGCAGCGGGCGACAACTCACCAGCTACCAGCGCTAGTCAATGACAGACCAAACGTAAGTCCATCCTGCGAAGGTATCGTCCATAATGTCCCAGTCGGGAATCGTGGCGAGTATGGCCTCTTCGAACTCGTTCGCAGTCATTACGCTACTTAGTGGTTCGTCCATAGAGTGAGAGCCGGCTAGTCCCATGAATGCAAGTAACTCATGGTCCTGCATTTCGTAAGCGTCAGCTACTTCCGCTAACGTCCAGTCATCTTCCGCGCCTCGGTGCACTTCGTCGGCGTGATAGTAGGCGCCGCGTGTTTCCGAATACATGAGCGACTCATCTGCCACGATACGCCAGCCGAACACTACGCTTCGCCCGTCTAAGATAGCGCGAAGCGCTTCCGGCGCGCGGAAGAGTAGGTCATTGACGTCGCGCAGGTACTCACTCTCTTCGAGTAGTCCCACGTCGCCGCTAATGCTATGCGGCGCGTCGAAGGTAATATCACCTTCGTGATCGAGCCAAACTTCGTCCGGAAGGTAGCCCGTGGTCGCTTCCGCTACGAAGTGGTTGCTAGCGGGCGCCGTGCACGTCCAGGCGAGCGAGCGCTCGCCGTAGTATGTCCGGCGCTCATCACTCACTAGCCCAGCTACTTCCGCGGCCGCGGCGACTCGCGCCGTGGTTGTGGCGAAGTCAAAGTCTGCGCCCGTGGGATCAATGAGCGGTTCAGTCACGAAGTCGCCGGCCGCAACTTCGCGATAAGGCATGTTCGTATGTAGCGACCACGAAGTATAGCCGCCGCCTGCAGTAACTTCCGCGATATAGTGATGTTCACCGCGCGCGCGCCGCACTTCCGTTTCATCCCACACTTCGCCGCGTAGGACTGAAGCGAGCGCTTCCGTTAGCCCGCCGTAGTCGCGTATCCGATCGAAGGTAACTTCGTCGCCGTTAGCGTAAGTGAAGGTCAGCCGGTCCGCGCCGCGGCTAGTGCTCGCCACGTCACGAAGGTGAACTAGCGCTTCGCCCGAGCTACCGGCGACTCCGTAAGTGGTGAACATTAGCGCAGGGTATAGGCGCGCCCATGAGAGCCGGCCGCGCTTCGTGGTGACGGCGTACGCGGCGCCGCGCGCGGCGAGCGAATGAAAGAACTCGTTGGCGGCCGCTTCCGCCGCCGTGGTTGTGGTTGCTGCAGTTGCTTCGTTGGTTGTCATTGTTCTGTTCCCTTCGTTGTGTGGGGTGTACTAGGGCTAGTCCCTAGTGAGGAGTCGCCCGCCCTGCAGCGGGCGACAACTCACCAGCTACCAGCTGATTGTTATCGCGGCCGGCTGCAGTTCACGGCCGCCGCGCCCACAGTTCCAGCAAGTTTGGCTAGTCCAATGTGGATAGTCATCGGCGAGCGGATCGATTGTCACGCCGAAATCTACGTCCGGCAACTCATGGCCCGCTTCGCGCTCCGTATACCCGGCCGCGGCTAGCATGCAATCATCGCAAACTAGCGCGAGTCGTGCTTCCGCCACGTCCCAACTCATATACCCGAGCTCGGCGAGCGCTTCCAGGAGCCGCTCAGTGGTGTCCATATATAGCGCCCGCTGCAGCGGCGAGCCGCTATCGTACTCCGCCACGTCCTGCAGGAAGCGCGCGAGGTGAGTGACTGGCCCGCGGATAGCGCCGCGCTCGTCCATAGTTGCGCAGTACTCACGAAGTCGCTCATTGACAACTTCGAGGTGTTCACGCATTAGCCATTGATTGACGCGCGCTAGCCCATCTTCGCCCGCGAAGTGCAGGGCTAGCCGCGCTTCGTCCGGTTCGTCCGCAACTTCGCCCGCGGATAACGTGGCGGTCCCAGCCAGTGATTCGCCCGTGATGTCCTGCAGGTAAGCGAAGAGGACGGCCGGCGCTTCCGGCGCGCTATCTACCCAGCGCTCATACTCACGAAGTCGCCGGCCGCTTCCGGTCCCACCTAGTAGGTCGGCGTCAGCGACTGAGTAGCCGCCGCCATGAACGAACGTCGCCCGCTCTAAGTCCATCTCGAGCCCGCGGATCACTTCGTAAGGCGACTTACCCATAACGCCCACGATATAGGTGCAGAGGGACATGAGCGCCTCGGGTGGGATCACCGTCTTAGTTAGTCCGGTGTAGGG
>CAYFRC010000235.1:2316-2728 GCA_964345325.1 uncultured Oscillospiraceae bacterium | reverse complement strand
GTTCTCTATCAGAAGAACGCAGAGCATGGAGACCTTTACCTGAAAAGCCGATGCACATACACAAAAGGAATCGCTGCGGCGATTCCTTTTGTGTATAATCCTGTTTCGGTCGTTATTGTTTTGAGGTCTTGCGACCGCTGCGGATATAGCTAATCAAGCGTTCTCCGGAGGGACCATCCTCGACGGAATTTTGGTATTCTTTCGTCAAGAGGTTCAGTTCGAGCATTTGGTGTTTCCAGCGAAGGAACATTACCAACCAAATCGCAACATAAAGCAAGAGGAAAAGGACCGACACCAGTATAACCGAAAGCCAATCGAGTTCGAACCAACACAGGATCGCTCCGATGACGAGGTAGGAAATCAAAAGCGTCATACAGTGCACCAAAGAGGCGCGCAGCAGGCTCCACCGGTC
>CAYFRC010000235.1:0-2306 GCA_964345325.1 uncultured Oscillospiraceae bacterium | reverse complement strand
CTACGTCAAAAACGCAGATTCCTCCGTAGGTAATCATGCCAAACAGTCCGCCCAGCACGGTTTGGAGCGTAACCGCCCTCGCCTTGCTCATGGTTTTCAGTAAATCGGGCATACAGAGCAGCCATTGATCCCGCACCAGATAATTGGCGAGCAGCGTAATGACGTTTGTACATACTGCCCCGGCTACCAAACCAATCGCGAAAAATGAAAGCGGATACCTCTTCATTGCCCGTTCCTCCCCTTGCGAAGTTTATCGCGAATTTGTGTGACATAACGCCTCGATACATAGCAGACGATGTTGTTTTCCAGTTCAATTTGTCTGCAGCCGTCGCCTACCAAATTCCAGCTTTTCACATACCGCATGTTGATGATTTCCGATTGGGAGATCCTGACAAACCACGTACTGTTCAGCTCCTTTTCAATATGAATCAGTGCGCCTCTGATGGTGTACTCGGCATTCGTAGTTTTTACAGTCACATACCGCCCATCGCGCATCAGCAGGATGATGTACTCGGGGTTCACGCCGTATCGCTCCATGAAAGTCCAACCGTAGGTCATCTGTTCCGCAAGCGTCTGCATTTCAAAAAACAGCGCTTGTGCAAGTTCGTTTCCTTCGGCGGCGCGCACGGCTATTTCGATGTCGTCTTGTGCATCCTCATCCTTCAGAAAACTGAAACGGATAGCCACGTACTATCATCTCCTTTCCTTCACAGCTGATTGCAAATATTATTATACATAAACCACGCTGTTTCGGCAAGGGATCGGATCGATTTAACCTTTCTTTATCACATGTGCCGAAAAACAAACGGGCGTTCGAATTCGGAAAGGGTTATTTTTGCATATGTTCCCAAAACGTTCCGATAGCGTTTCGGTTCCGTTCCGCAAGCGTTTCTTTCGCGTGAATTCTTCCGGAAAATTCGCAATGTGTGGGTAAAATAAAAACAGACGTCGGTTTGTAATCTTTGGCTTTTGAGGCGAAAAGAAGACCGTAATTAACCAAATGCGACCAAATAACTACCGATTACGACGCGCTTGTTGCATATCGAAAAAACCGATGATATAATTTAATTAATTATTTAGGAATATGCTGTTTTGGCGGCCTCTATGTGTATGCCAATACAGCGTTTTTTCCTTAATTAAGAGGAATTTGGTCGATTCTGTGAAGGGAGATATTACCATGTACAAGAAAAGCACCCACAAAACCTTGATGTTTTTGGTTGCGCTTTGCCTGTCGTTCGTTCTGATTCTTTCGGGAACGACGAATGTCGTCAAGGCGGCTGAGGCTCCGGAGCCGGTTGTCGAAGAACCTGTTGCCTCGGAACCGGACGCGAAGGAACCCGCTGCCCCGAAAGCGGAGGGCGGACAGGCAGATGCAGAAGCACCTGCCGACGAAGAAGCGCCCGCTGAGGAAGAAGCGCCCGCAGGCGAGGAAGCACCCGCCGAGGAAGAAGCGCCCGCAGGCGAAGAAGCGCCCGCAGGCGAAGAAGCGCCCGCAGGCGAAGAAGCGCCCGCCGACGAAGAAGTGCCCGCAGACGAAGAAGCACCTGCAGATGCAGAAGCGCCCGCAGACGAAGAAGCGCCCGCAGATGCAGAAGCGCCCGCAGACGAAGAAGCGCCCGCAGACGAAGAAGCGCCTGCAGACGAGGATGCGCCCGCAGAGGAAGAACCTGTCACGATCATGGTCGTCAGCAATGTCGATGTGCGGTTGGAGCCGGATGGCATGAGCCCGATTCTCCTGACCATTATCGAGCGAACCGAGGTACAGGTGCTCCTGGTGCAGGGCGAATGGACGCAGATTGTGTATATGGGACAGGTTGGCTGGATTTATACCGGGAGCGTGCCCGAAGAGCCGGAGGAGGGAGCGGATGACACGCCCAAGAAGGTCACGATCTTCACCTCCCGCCGCGTGCAGATGAGCCCGGGGGAGACGATTGTCCTCACCTCCGTTCTGGAAGGCTTTGAGAATTGCGAAGAGTTGCGGTATCAATGGGAATGCGATAAGGGCATCGGCTTTGAACCTGTGCCCAAAGCCGATGGCGATCGATACGAATACCCCGCCAGCGTGGAGACGCTCTCGTGGAGCTGGCGGTTGGTCGTGTCTTTCCGCTGAGTGGTTTTGCAAGGGGCTGTCCATGAGGGCGAAGTAGCGTCAGAGAGACGGAGAGGTAGGTTACGATGAAAAAATCACTCAAGAGAATTATAGCCCAACTGCTAAGCGTTTTGATCCTCTTCCAGATGCTTCCGGTCTATGGCATGGCGGAGGGAGACGGATGGCAGAGTATCGCCAGCGACCCCATTCGGGGCGA
>CAYFRC010000234.1:0-2750 GCA_964345325.1 uncultured Oscillospiraceae bacterium | reverse complement strand
CAGCAGATAGGCGAGCACGATCTTCCAGCGGATGGAGTAGAATAGCTTTTTAGTCCTTGTCAGTAAAATAGTAACCCACTCCCCATTTGGTGAAGATGTACTCCGGCTGGGCAGGGTTGTCTTCGATCTTTTCGCGCAGGCGGCGGATGTGTACGTCTACCGTGCGCAGATCGCCGAGATAATCGTACCGCCAGACGGTCTCCAGGAGCGATTCCCTGCTGAACACCTTGCCCCGATTCGAGATGAAAAGGTACAGCAGGTCGAATTCCTTCGCGGTCAGGTTGACGTCTTTTTTGCCGATGGTGACGGTGCGGCCGTTGGGATCGACGACCATGTCCCTCGCACGGTACACGCGCTGGGAGGAGGCGTCCTTCGTGAGCATCGCGGCGCGGCGGAAAATCGTCTTAATGCGCGCCTTGACTTCCAAAATGTTGAAGGGCTTGGTAATATAGTCGTCCGCGCCGTATTCCAGGCCCAGAATTTTATCCATGTCGTCGCCCTTTGCGGTGAGCATGATGATGGGCACGTTGCTGCTTTCGCGGATGCGTTGGCACACCCCGATGCCGTCCAACACGGGGAGCATGACGTCCAAAAGCACCAAGTCGTAGTCCTTCGAGAAGAACTTCTTGCACGCCTCCTCGCCGTCGCTCGCGGAATCGGTCTCATATCCGTCCTGTTCCAGAGAATATTTTAAGCCCTTTACGATCAAAGGCTCGTCGTCCACAATCAAGATTTTTTTCGCCACCGACAATTCCCTCCGTTTCAATTCCTACATATGTATAGTATACCGTATTTCACGAGATATTTCAAGAGTGTTTCGTTTATATGTAGCGTAATATTTATTCAAGGTTCGCGTGGTTTCGGCGCAAAAGCCCGCCAGCGTCGGGGATGGGCTTGCGCTCGATGAGCGCCTCTATGGCGGCATCGAATACGAGCAGCATCGCGCCTTCAAACGCCGTCGCGCCGAGAGCGCTTTTGTCGTTTTCCCCCGGCAGTATGATGGCATCGTCCGCGATTGCAAAAAGGCGCGACGCCTCCCGCATGGTCACGGCGAAAACCGTTGCTTTTGCGCTTTGTGCCTTTTCCGCCGCGCGCAAAATGCCCTCCGTCTCGCCGCTTCCGGAGCCTACGATGAGGAGATCTTCTTCGCCGATGGCGGGCGTCGTGACATCGCCCACGGCGAAGCACGAAAAGCCCATTTGCATCAGCCGCATGGCAAATGCCCTGAGGATCAGCGCCGAGCGCCCTGCGCCGAAGGCGAAGATGCGCCTTGCGGAAAGAATCCTTTCGATCAGGCGGTCAAACGCATGTTCGTCCATATTGGCGAGCATTTCCTTTTCTTCCGCGGCGATTTTGCTTGCGATTTCTTTTCCCGTTCTCACGGCGCGTTCCCTCCGATCCCGAAGAGCCGAAGCCCGTTTTCCGTCGTCGCACGGCAGAATGCTTCGTAGTCCTCGCCGCGAAGCTCCGCCAACAGGCGCGCGACGTGTTCCACATAGGCGGGTTCGTTGCGCCTTCCTCGGCGCGGCTCGGGCGCCATATAGGGGCAGTCCGTCTCGACCATGATGCGCCCGAGCGGGAGTGATTTCGCCACCTCGCGCAGCTTTGCCGCGTTTTTGAAGGTGACGCTGCCCGTAAAGGAGATATCCATCCCCATCTGCATATATTCGGCGGCGCTCTCGCGGCTCCCGCTGTAGCAGTGCAGGACGCCCCGTGGGAGGTTTTTCCCCTGTGCGCGCAGGATTTCGAGCGCGTCGCCGTGCGCGTCGCGGATGTGGAGGATGACGGGCTTGCCTGTTTCGTGCGCGATTTCAAGCTGGCGGATGAACACCGCCCGCTGCGTTTCGCGCGGGGAGGTATCGTAATAGTAATCCAGCCCGATTTCGCCGAGCGCTACGACCTTATCGCGGGATAAATCGCGGATGAGGCGATTTTCGATTTCTTCCGTATAGAGCTTCGCGTCGTGGGGATGCACGCCGACTGCGGCATAGAGAAAAGGATATCTTTCGGCGAGCGCGAAATCGGTTTCGGGGTTTCGCGCACCGTCGGCGACGGTTACGGCATATGCGCCGCCCGCCTCCAGAAAGCGGGCGATGACCGCCTCGCGGTCGCCCTCAAACCGCTCGTCGGCGAGGTGGGCGTGGGTGTCAAACAACATACAAGCGCCTTCTTTCGTTGCAAACTGTTTTCAGTATAGCAAACATGAGTGTGATTGACAAGCATACAATGGGAGACTATAATCGAATTATCCATGAAAAAAACGGGGGAAATGAAAAACAATTTATGACGGATAGAATCGAAATCAAGGGCGCGCGGGTGCACAATCTGAAGGACATCAACTTATCCCTTCCACGCGATAAGCTGATCGTCCTTACGGGGCTTTCGGGCTCCGGCAAATCGTCCCTCGCGTTTGATACAATTTATGCGGAAGGGCAAAGGCGGTATATGGAATCGCTGTCGAGCTATGCGCGGCAGTTCTTGGGGCAGATGGAAAAGCCCGATGTGGATTCCATAGACGGTCTTTCGCCCGCGATCTCCATCGACCAGAAGACGACCTCGCGCAACCCGCGCTCCACGGTCGGCACCGTCACGGAGATTCACGACTATCTGCGCCTTCTGTACGCGCGCATCGGTACGCCGCACTGCCCCGAATGCGGGCGCGTCATCGCGCGGCAGACGGTCGACCAGATCATCGACAAAATTCAGGACATGGGCGAAGGCACGCGCGTGCAATTGCTCGCGCCGATCAT
>CAYFRC010000233.1:0-2758 GCA_964345325.1 uncultured Oscillospiraceae bacterium | reverse complement strand
GTGTATGTGGGCGGTTCTGACCGGCGACGACACCGATGCGACTTGTGCCATCGAGGAGACCGAGTTGGGCGTATCTCTCTATACGGGCAACAGGCTCGATCAACGCGGCAACCGCGGTACGTGCAACCTGCGAAAATTCGACGCACTGACGGGCGCACTGATCTGGCAGCGTGACATCTCCGTATCGAACAACACCTACGGCGGGTTGTTCGCAAGCCCCGTCATCGGAGAAAACGCGCTTTCCGACCTGGTCTTTTTCAACGTATCCTGCACGTCCGAAAACGGGACGCTGCTTGCGCTCGACAAGGCGACCGGGGGCGTCCGATGGTCGTTAGGGCTCGGGCAGTATTCGCACTCGACCCCCGTAGCGCTGTACACAAAAAGCGGAAAAGGGTATCTGGTCGTGTGCGATTCCATGGGCATCGTGCGGCTCGTAGACGGCGCAAACGGCGCCGTCCTCAGTACGCTCGATTTGGGCAGAAACATTGAAGGCTCTCCTGCCGCGTATGACGATATGCTCGTCGTCGGCACGAGGGGCGGAAGAATATATGGGGTGAAGGTATCATGAAGTATGTAGCGGCATTGGATCAGGGGACGACGAGCTCCCGCGCGATCCTCTTTGACGAAAGCGGTTCGCCCGTCGCATCGCACAACATCGAGTTTCAGCAATATTACCCGAAACCCGGCTGGGTGGAGCACGATCCGTGGGATATCCTGCATTCGCAGGTGCAGTCGCTGCGCCTTGCGGTGGAACAGTCGGGCATCTCCCCAACGGACATCGCCGCGATCGGCATCACGAACCAGCGGGAGACGACGCTTTTGTGGGACAAGAGCACGGGAAAGCCGCTGTATAACGCCATCGTCTGGCAGTGCCGCAGGAGCGCGCCGCTCGTCGAACGGCTGAAGAGCGACGGTCTCGGAAACATCCTGCGGGATCGCACGGGGCTTGTTCCGGACGCCTACTTTTCCGCAACGAAGCTGCAGTGGCTGCTCGATACGATTTCCGGCGCGAGGCAGCGCGCGGAAAACGGCGAATTGTGCTTCGGCACCGTCGATTCCTGGCTCGCGTACAACCTCGTAGAAGGCCATCCGCATGTAACGGATGCGACCAATGCCGCGCGAACCATGCTCTTTGACATCCATCGGCAGGAATGGGACGAGGAGCTTCTGCGCGTAATGAACATCCCCGCGCAACTGCTTCCGAAGGTCGTTGATTCGTCGCAGGTCATCGGAACGCTCTCAAAGGAAGTTCTCGGTGTATCGATCCCTGTAGCGTCGATGGCGGGCGACCAGCATGCCGCCCTCTTCGGGCAGGGCTGCTTCGATTCCGGCATGGTGAAAAACACCTACGGCACGGGCTGCTTCATGCTCATGAATACGGGCTCTCATCCCGTGCGCTCGAAAAACAACCTCGTCACGACCGTTGCATGGCGAATAGACGGCAAGGCGCGCTACGCGCTCGAAGGGTCCGTATTCGTCGCGGGTGCTGCAATACAGTGGCTTCGAGATGAGCTCGGCATCCTCAAAACCGCCGCAGAGAGCGAAACGCTCGCCATGTCCATCGACGACAACGGCGGCGTGTATCTCGTGCCCGCCTTTACCGGGCTCGGCGCGCCGCACTGGGATATGTACGCGCGCGGAACTTTGGTCGGACTAACGCGCGGCACGGGCAAGGCGCACATCGCCAGAGCAGCGCTCGAATCCATCGCGCTGCAGTCGGGCGACGTATTGCAGTGTATGGCAAAGGACAGCGGGCTGCTCCCGAACGTCATCCGCGCGGACGGTGGCGCATGCAGGAATAACTTTTTGATGCAGTTTCAGGCAAATATGCTGGGCATCCCCGTCGTGCGCCCCAAAATCATCGAGACGACGGCTCTGGGTGCGGCGATGCTCGCGGGAAAGGCCGTAGGGCTTTGGACGATGAACGACCTGTCCAACCTCTGGCGAAGCGAGGCGCGGTTTACCCCCAACGCCTCCTCGGAAACCCGCGAGACCATTTCCCGCCAGTGGAAGCGCGCCGTCGAGCGCGCGAAGGGCTGGGCGGAATAGTCGATCCCTATATAGAAATACGCTCCGAATCCCACAATGTGCGAGGTTCGGAGCGTTTCGTTTGTCTTCCCTTAATCGAACTGGCTCGCGTAGAGCTTATAATAGCTTCCCGTTGCGCGCATGAGTTCTTCGTGTGTGCCCTGTTCCACCACGTCTCCGTGCTCCAGCACGAGGATGTGGTCGGCATTTTGAATGGTCGATAGGCGGTGCGCGATGACAAAGCTCGTCTTCCCCGCCATGAGCGTCCGCATCGCTTTTTGCACCTGCCGCTCGGTATGCGTATCGACGTTGCTCGTGGCCTCGTCGAGAATGAGCATATTCGTGTCGTACAGCATCGCCCTTGCGATGGTCAAAAGCTGCTTCTGCCCCTTGCTGATATTGCCGCCGTCCTCCGTGATAATGGTGTTGTACCCGTCGGGAAGGCGCATGATGAAGTTGTGAATGTGCGCTGCCTTCGCTGCGGCGACCACCTCGTCCATCGTCGCGTTTTCCTTGCCGTAGGCGATGTTGTCAAAAATCGTCCCTCGGAACACCCACGTGTCCTGCAGCACCATCGCGTAGTTTCTGCGAAGTGAGCCGAGCGCATAGGTGAGGATTCCGCGATCGTCCACGGTAATCTCGCCCTCATCCACATCGTAAAAGCGCATCAGCAGGTTGATGACTGTCGTCTTGCCCGCGCCGGTAGGCCCCACGATTGCGATGGTCTGCC
>CAYFRC010000232.1:644-2758 GCA_964345325.1 uncultured Oscillospiraceae bacterium | reverse complement strand
CGATGCATCCGCTACGCCATATGGGAGAGCATTTCGCCGCGAACTTCGTAAGCGATGAGCCCCTTTGTCAGGTAGTTGTATACTTCCTTGATCGCGTTGCACCCCATAAGATGCCTGTTCTGAATGGTGTGCCCGCCTGCCCTGTGGGGCGTTGCTACGACGTTCGGCATATTTCGGAGCGGGTTGTCCGCGGCGGGTGGCTCGGGGTTGTACACATCGATGCACGCGAAGAACCGACCCGTGCGAAGCTCCCGAATCAGCGCCGGCTCATCCACTTCGAGACCGCGAGCGGTATTGATGAAGACCGCGCCGTCCGGAATCAGCCTGACATTTTCGGCATTGATGATGTTGCGGCAATCTTCATTCGCGGGCGCGTGCATGGTAATCACGTCGCTGGAAGAAAGCAGCTCGTTTAGCTCCGTCTTTTCGACACAGAGCATATCCGCTTCGAGCGGGGACAGGTACGGATCCCACACGCGGATGCGGCAGCCAAACGGTTTGAGAATATCGATGACCTCTTTGCCCACCAGCGAACAGCCGATGATGCCGACCGATAGGTCTTTATCGACGTTCTTTGTCGTGAAGTTGCCGCTCTCGCCTCCGTTCCATTTGCCCGCCTGCATCATGGCGTGCAGCGGCCAAATCTGCTTGAGCGCAAGCATCATGAAGGCGAGCGTGGTCTGGGCGACGTCCTTGGCGATGATGGGTGCGTTGGACGAAATATGCCTGCCCTTCATATCCCAAAACTCCGGGCAAACGAGATTGCGAACGGCGCCGGCGGCGTGCATGATGAATCGCAGGTTGGGATTTTCCTCCAACAGTTCCTTGGTGAAACAGGGCGTGCCCCAGCAGGTGATACAGGCATCCGCATCCCGAAGCTGCTCCTCCATGAAGCCGATCGTGATCGTCTCCGGCAGTTCCTCTACGGGGTTAACGGTGGCAAACGTCTTCAGAAATTCGAGATCCCCGGCGCGGAAAAGGCTTTCTGCCAGACTATGGGTCATGAGCATTGCAACTTTATACATAGTTTATGCCCTCCTGTTGTTATTGTACTACGATTCCACGAGGGATTTCAGCCACGCGAGATCGCGCATCGCGTAAAGCTTTTCCTGCTCGCGGGACAGCCCAGTATACTCTGCGGGCATACACCACGTGCCCGTATAGCCCTTTTTCTTCAGATGCGCGACGGCTCTGGGCCAATGCATCACGCCGTCGGGTCCGGGGCAGAAATACGGCTCAAATACGGCAGTGCCGTCGACATTGCGGCCGTACATCTGGTAACGGGCGTTCTTAAAGTTTGCCAGACATAGATGACTTAAGCACAAGTCGATCGCCTGCTCGGGATTTTCGCCCGCCAGCGCGGAGTGCGCCGCATCCCAAATGGCGCCAATGTGAGCCGGATCGAAACGGGATACTACGCGCATCATGTCCGCCGTCGTCATCGCGCCGCGCCCGTGGTGCATCTGAATGCCGACCTTCACGCCGTATTTTTCGCACAGAGGCAGCCAGCTCTCTACCTCGCGGCAATACGCACTTTCCTGCGCCAAGTAGTCCTCCGACTGCGCGGGATTGAACATTACGCGAATCATCGGAATATTCGATGCAGCGCAGGCGGCAAACACGCGCTCCTCGGTGCCGGAAGCCACATCGTCTATCCGAATGCCGGCATCCGCAAGCTCCTTTACGAGTAGCGGAAGCTTCTTTTCGGCGTCTGCCGGGCATACCTGCGCGCCGTCGCGCAAAGGAAACTCGATCGCATCGAAGCCCATGGAAGTAACGATTCCGATCAAGTCGGGTATCGAAGCTTCGCGCCACGGCTTTGTGAATACTGAATAGTTTGCCATCCGTCCCTACATCTCCTTGCAATATTCTGTCGCTACCATGCTGTACTTCCTTGGAATCCCCTTACCGGCTTTATTGTACCCCATCTCCCGCCCTGTGCGCAAGACAGTATATGCGATACTTTCGGAAAATATCCTTAGCGGCATCTCTTCGCGCTTT
Source organism: uncultured Oscillospiraceae bacterium (assembly GCA_964345325.1). Taxonomy (GTDB): domain Bacteria; phylum Bacillota; class Clostridia; order Christensenellales; family Aristaeellaceae; genus CAYFRC01. Next base: position 757 of record CAYFRC010000232.1, on the reverse strand, counting down.
ACATGGCATTTGCTCGACAAAACCGCCATTGTGTGGTAAAATACCCTTCGGAAGAAAAGGAGGACACTCCGATGGTTTTTTCAAGCACAGAGTTTTTGTTTGTGTTCCTGCCG
>CAYFRC010000232.1:0-634 GCA_964345325.1 uncultured Oscillospiraceae bacterium | reverse complement strand
GCGCGAAACATCTTTCTGACGATTGCGAGCCTCCTGTTTTATGCGTGGGGCGAGCCGTGGTTCGTGCTTATCATGCTGTTTTCCATCGCCTGCAACTGGCTCTGCGGAAGGCGCATCGGCGACGCGCCCGATCCGAAGGCGAAAAATCGCGCGCTCACGTGGGGGCTGGTGTTTAACCTCCTCCTCTTGGGCGTATTCAAATACCTCATGTTCGTCATGCGAAATATCAACTGGGCGTTCGGGCTGCACCTGCCCGTGCCGAACGTGGTGCTGCCCATAGGCATTTCGTTTTTCACGTTTCAGGCGATCTCCTACATCATAGACGTGTATCGCGGAAACGGAAAGGCGCAGAAATCGTTTATGAACGCGTGCCTGTATATCGCGTTTTTCCCGCAGCTCATCGCGGGGCCCATCGGGCGGTATGAGACCATCGCGCTCGAGGTCGACTCCCGCCGCGAAACGTTGGACGATTTTTCCTTGGGTGCGCGGCGGTTCATGGTCGGCTTAAGCAAAAAGGCGATCATGGCAAACTCGCTCGCACTCCTCGCGGACAGTGCGTTCGCCGTGGAAGCGGGTTCCCTCTCCGTCGTATCCGCGTGGCTGGGCGCGATCGCCTATCTGTGGCAGGTGTATT
>CAYFRC010000231.1:0-2778 GCA_964345325.1 uncultured Oscillospiraceae bacterium | reverse complement strand
GTCCAGTACGGTATAGGCGAACTGTCCGCGGCTCTTGTTCACCATGGAGCCGATGTTGATGCCCGTCTCGCCGATGATTTTTGTGATGGCACCCACGACGTTGGGCACGTTCGCGTGGAGCACCGCGATGCGGTTTCCGCGGGGCGCGTCCAGTTCGCAGTTCGGATAGTTCACACTGTTGCGGATCGCGCCGGTCTTGAGATACAGGTCGATCTGCTCCGATGCCATCACGACGCAGTTGTCCTCGCTCTCGGGCGTGGATGCGCCCAGGTGCGGAATCGCGATGACATGGGGCTTATTGACGAGCTTCGCGTTCGGGAAATCCGTGACGTACTGCCGAAGATTTCCGTTTTCCAGCGCTTCCAGCACATCATCGTCCACAACCAGTTCGCCGCGCGAAAGGTTGAGCAGCGTCGCGCCCGTTTTCATCTTCGCGAGGAATTCCTTGTTGACGAAGCCCGCCGTGGAATCCATGAGCGGCACGTGGATGGTGATATAGTCGCTGCGCGCGATCAGTTCGTCCTGCGTCGTCACATGTTCTACCTTGCGCGACAGCGCCCACGCATGATCCACGGAAATGTAAGGATCGTAGCCCAATACGTGCATCCCCAGCGCCTCCGCCGCGTTTGCGACGAGTACGCCGATCGCACCCAGCCCGATTACGCCCAAGGTCTTTCCCTTGATCTCGGGGCCGACAAACGCGCCCTTGCCCTTTTCGACCTGCTTGGGCACGTCGTCTCCCGTAAGGCCGCACGCCCAACGGATACCGCCCAGCACATCGCGCGATGCGATGAGGAGCGCGGTAATCGTAAGCTCTCTCACGGCGTTCGCATTCGCACCGGGGGTATTGAACACGACGATGCCCTTTTTCGCGTACTCTTCGGAGGGGATGTTGTTCGTGCCCGCGCCGGCGCGCGCCACGCACTTGAGGTTTTCGGGCACGGGCATGGCCTTCATGTCCGCGCTGCGGACGATGATGGCGTCGGGATTTTCGATATCCGCAGAGATGTTATACTCCGTATCCTTCAGGATATCGGCATATACGGGAGAAATGCTGTTGAGCGTCTTGATATCAAACATGTTCCGTCCTCCTCATTTGTGCGCGAGTTCAAAGGCCCGCAGCGCATCGACGAGCGCCTTCACACCCTCGATGGGCATCGCGTTATAGATGCTGGCGCGGATGCCGCCGGTCACGCGGTGGCCTTTCAGGTTGACGAGGCCTCGTTCCTGGCAGAATTTGATGAACGCGGCGTCCGTCTCCTCGTCCTGCGCGCGGAACGTAACGTTCATGCGCGAGCGGGAAGCAGGCTCGGCTACGCCCGTGAAAATCGCGCTCTCGTCGATTGCGCGGTAGAGCATGTCCGCCTTTTCGATGTTGACCTTCTCGATCCCCTCGACGCCGCCCTGCTTTTCCAGCCACTTCAGGCAGAGGTTCGCCATGTAGATGGGGTACGTCGCGGGCGTATTGACCATGGAGCCGTTCTTTGCCTGCGCCGCCCAGTCGAAAATCTTGGGGCAGATGGGCATGGCTTTGCCAAGCAAATCTTTTTTGACGATCACGAGCACCATGCCGGCGGGGCCGATGTTTTTCTGCGCGCCCGCGAAGACGACGCCGAATTTTTCGATGTCGTACACCTCGGACAGGATGTTGCTGGACATATCGGCAACCAGCGGAATATCCCCCACATCGGGAATCTCCGCATAGCGGGTGCCGTAAATGGTGTTGTTCGTCGTGATATAGGCGTAGTCCGCCTCGGGATCGAACATGGCCTTCTCGAGGTGCGGGATGCCCCTGTACGCATCGTCCTTGGAGGATGCGACCGCGCGGGCATTTCCGTACTTCTGCGCCTCCACGAGCGCGCCGTGCGCGAAATTGCCGCTGTCCACGTAGTCGGCCTTGCCGCTTCCGGTCATGAGGTTCATCGGAATTGCCGCGAACTGCCCCGTCGCACCGCCGGCGAGCGCCAGCACCTCGTAGGTGTCCGGAATGTGCATAACGGAGCGAATCCGCGCGATGGTCTCGTCATAAATAGCGGTATACATCTTCGATCGATGGCTCATCTCCATGACGGACATACCGGTTTCCGCGTAACAGGTCATTTCGCGCGCCGCCGTTTCCAGCGCTTCCAAAGGCATGGCAGACGGGCCTGCAGCGAAGTTATACACACGATCCATGCAAAATACCCCCTATGTAGTATTGACTGCATCATTATACACCTATATACGCGCTTCTGCAAGCGCATTTTCGGTTGTCTTTTTGTGTAGTATCATGTGAAAGCACTGCCCGTTTGTGGCTTTGTCCCTGTCTTTCTTATTGAAAACGGCGGGCCATTATACGACCGGAGGGGCTTTTGTCCATGTTTTAAGCTTTTTCGTTCACCGGCGTAGTTTGTGGTTTTCTCCCCCGGGATAGGAAAACGGAGCGCTCCATTATGCGCTCCGTTTCGTCGATACGATGTATCTGCCGCAAAGGCGCTATTCGTCTTTTTGTTTCAGGTATTGTTTCATCATGAACGCCATCAGCTTACTAGGCGGCGCAATGACCTGACGGGCTTCGTCCGCCATGACCATGCAGGCGGGATAATCCGGCGTAAAGGCATCCCATTGCGGCAAGGGCTGCCCGTCGGCATCAGGCCCGTTCGGATTTCCCGACTTGATGAAGTACGCCCAGTACGAGCACATCTGCCGCGCGAGGTCGTAATGCTTCCCGACGAACGGCCGCCAGCACTTCGCCAGCGTTTCAAAGAAGAACCACAGATCGACCGAATGGAATGTGCC
>CAYFRC010000230.1:0-2852 GCA_964345325.1 uncultured Oscillospiraceae bacterium | reverse complement strand
TCCGTTTGCAATTCCAGAGAGCTGGAAATGGGTGAGATTAGGTAGTTTAGGCAAAACTATCACTGGCAAGACCCCAAGTACTAGTAAGTATTCATTAACGGAAGGAGAAATACCTTTTGTCGGTCCGGGCAGTATAGCAAAGAGCAATACACTGAAAGGTGTCTATCAAAAATGGCTCACAAGCGAAGCAAGCAAGTCGTCAGAGTTTGCGCATACCAGTGATATTTTAATGGTATGTATCGGTGGGAGTATCGGCAAGGCTGCGCTAGTTGACCGTTCATTATGCTTTAACCAGCAAATAAATAAAATATCTCTGTTAGGTTCTAACCCTGAATACATCTTTACCGCTCTTGTTTCTGAATATTTTCAAAAGCTTATGATTAATTCAGCCGTTGGAGGAGCCACGCCAATTATTAACCAAACTAGGTGGGCTAAACTACCAATTCCACTCCCGCCAATTGACGAACAAAAGCGGATTGTCGAAAAGACTAATCAACTATTAGAAGCGGTGGAGGGTTTAGAAAAGCAACTGGAGGTATAAAAAGTGTCTGCCACCCTTCTTCTAAGGTTTATCGTCATACTCATAAATACAATTAGATAAAAAAATACCATAATTAATTAGGAAGCGTTTTTTTGCACTTGTCATTTGTTGCCTTTCATTTATATCCTCCATTGTTCCGTGCCTAAAACAGTGTGTTTGTTTTCTGTAATTAATAATAGAGTTACGATTTGCTGTATCAAAAAATATTTTATCATAGTCTAGATTTAAGTATTTTCCTTGGCTTTTTGTGAGCATTTCAATAAGCTGGTTAAGGGAGGATAACTTCTCATCAACCTTCATGGAATAGAAATCGGAGCCGCGTGTTGAAATTAGTCGCATTTTCTCTAATAGTTCTCTTTTTAAAGGCGGATAAGTTTTAGGCATTATAAAATCTAAAGAATCAATTAATTCACGTCTATCTTTCCAAGGCACTGCACCATCAGTATAGTTATTTCTCTCTAGAAGGTATGCCCTAATCTTGTCATAAGCAAAAACTTTCAGATTTTCTGGATAAGCTAATATATTTGGAAACTGTTTAATAGAGTATCCCTGAATAAATAACCATAAAGAAATCATTATAAATTTCTCATTGTTATTTTCATAAACTTTCATTTCATCCCAGGTAGGCTTAAGTAACTCCTTAAAAGCAGTAATTACCTCTTTATTATCATTAAGGGTGTACGGGGGGCATTTCAAAATAACCTGCCAATATCTTCTGTAGTTACTTGTTGCATTCTTTATAAAAAATTCTTTTAAATCTATCATGACACCTCCTTACTAGCTATTAAAACTTACAAATGATTCTTTTAGTCCAGGTGAAAAAATTGCAGTTAAAAATTCACTAATACGTGTTGCTAGCCATGGTAATGAATAAATTAGTATGTAAATAGCAACTAGTGAGATTAAAATACGCATAAATATCTTAAAAACCTTCATAATACCCCTTTATTTAAATTATATTAAATTACTTTATACTATGGCTTAGTAAATCACAATCATTACAGCATGTAAAATAAATTTTTATCAGTTATAATGCTTAAACTTGTAAAATCGTTTATATAAATACAATAACTAATGTAAATATTATTGACATTAAGCTAGAAATTTAATATAATGAAATTAGCTAAAGAAAGGAGTAGTTAATATGAGTGGGAATATTAAACAGCTTCGTGAACAACTTAACATAAGTCAAGCACAAGCGGCAGAGGCAATTGGTGTGAGCCGCCCAACTTTTGAAAAAATAGAGGCAGACAGCACAAAATTAACAGTTGCCCAGGAGAAAGAACTAGCTAACCTTTTAGGTGTAGAAACAACTAGCTTGCATAGTAGGGTAACAGCACAAGCTACAGAAACCTATGATGAAAATGTATATAAAAGCATGATACGCAACTTTATCACAAAAGCTGGAGCTAAAAGTGATGGTAGGATTACCAAGACTAAACTTGCAAAATTATTATATTTGGCAGATTTTGCTTGGTTTTATAGTAACTCTAAGTCTATGTCGGGGTTAGAATATCGTCGTTTACCGCAAGGGCCTGTACCAAACGAGTTTTTTAGAATTATAGATGAACTGTATGATTCAGGCGAGATAGATATTAAATATAGTGGTCGCGCCCAAATGGTAGGCTTAACAGAACAAGACGCTGCACTAAATGACACTATACTTTCGCCACAGCAGCAATCTTTAATAGATGATATTTCTAAAGAGTGGAAGGATGCACGCACAGAAACTATTGTTAACTATACTCATTCACAATTACCATGGAAATTATGTGAAAGTGGTGAAATTATACCTTATGACCTAATTACGCAGGAAGATCCAAGCCATGTCTACCAGCGCTCCTAGAAAATATCTTGTACAATATAGTGTATTTGCAAGAAAACATTATTTAAAGAAATTTCAAAAAAAATATCCTGGCAAGCAATGGGATAAAACACAAAAATCTATATTTGCAATAATGGAGCGTGCTGATACTGCAATGGCAAGAGGGGTGGTAAAGTGTATTTTCAAAGAAAATACACAATCTATAGTAAAAATGGATTTTAGGGTAGATGGTACTAAACAATCTGCACGCAAGTCAGGCAACAGAGTAATTGCATTAGTTGACAGTAGCAATGCTGTTGTAACCATTTTGCTTATTTATTCTAAAAATGAAATAGGCCCACCAAACGAAACTGCAAAATGGGTAAATATTATAAAAGAAAGATTTCCCACACTACGTGATTTAGTAAAATAGCTTTTTTATTAAAATTATTTAGGTAAAAGAACCCTGTAAACCTTAAAATCTAAAACATGAGCGCCCGGTAGGGA
>CAYFRC010000229.1:2108-2859 GCA_964345325.1 uncultured Oscillospiraceae bacterium | reverse complement strand
TCCTTGTACGCTTCATAAGTCCACCCTGATCGCAGATTAAAAAGCCGCTGTTTGCGTCTTACTTTATACATTGTTCGCTTTCGTCAAGACGGCATGACTTTCCGAATACATTGCATTGTTTTTTGACGGAACGCGAACGCCGTCGGTTCCTTTCGCGCTCCCTTCTCCGCCCCGAAAGCGCGGCGTCCGTATTGACACCCGGGGCGGGGCGTGGTACAATATCCTCAGGCGTAAGCGGTGGAGTCTGTCATGAAACGATCGTTTCATTTACGCCTTCGATCATGCTTTTGGGGCGATTGCGACACGGTGTGCGTACCGGCTTTCTTTTATGCAACACGAATCCTCCATCGCGTTCGATTATCAATAGGTAGGCTATGAATGGTTCACTGTGTCAGGAACTGGGGAGGATTTTTTATGAGAAAAACAAAAATCATTTGCACATTGGGGCCCGCCTCGGCAAGCGAGGAGGCCATTGCGGCGCTGGTAAACGCCGGCATGAACATTGCCCGACTGAATTTTTCGCACGGAACGTATGAGGACCACGCCAAGCGAATCGAGATGATTGCCAATGTCCGCGACAGGCTGAACGCGCCGATCGCGATCATGCTCGACACCAAGGGGCCCGAATACCGCGTCGGAAAATTTGCAGACGGCAAGGCGGAGTTAAAAAACGGCGACATATTTCTGTTCACTGCGGACGACGTGCAGGGCGACAGCCATCGCGTATCCGTGAGCTACAAGAAGTTGGCCG
>CAYFRC010000229.1:0-2098 GCA_964345325.1 uncultured Oscillospiraceae bacterium | reverse complement strand
CCCCATGCGGGCGGCGGAGATGGCGCTCACCGGCGACCGCGTGTCCGCGCAGAAGGCGCTGGAGTGGGGCATGGTCAACGACGTCGTGGAGCCGGAACAACTCCTGGAGGCGGCCACCTCGCTCGCGGCGAGGGTCGCCGCTTCAGACGTTCTTTGCCCGGACGAGAGATTGGGCAACCAACAGCCCACGGGTCCGAAAGTGGCGACAAGCGCGATACGAGCTGTTTGTCGATCTTTGTGCGGTTAAGCCGAGCGACCGCATTCTCGTGAACAACGGGCTGTTGGTCTTTGAAGTGACGGGGGTTCACGGCGCGGATGTCGTGACGAAGGTGCTTGCGGGCGGCGTGATCTCCGACCACAAGAGCATGAGCTTCCCCGGAAAGGTATTGAAGCTCCCCTACCTGAGCGAGCAGGACAAAAAAGACCTCCTCTTCGGCATCGAGCACGGCGTCGATTTTATCGCGTGTTCCTTCGTGTCCAGCGCGCAAGACCTGATCGACCTGCGCGAATTCGTGGACGCGAACGGCGGAGAGGACCTTTCGCTGATCGCCAAGATCGAGAACCAGGCAGGTGTCGACAACATCGACGAGATTTGCGAAACCTGCGACGGCATCCTGATCGGCCGCGGCGATATGGGCGTGGAGATTCCGTTTGAGGAACTCCCGTCGATTCAGAAGCACCTGATTACGAAGTGCAGGCTGCTCGGAAAGCGCGTCATTACGGCCACGGAAATGTTGGAATCGATGATCTCGAACCCGCGCCCGACGCGCGCGGAGATTTCCGACGTCGCAAACGCCGTGTACGACGGCACGAGCGCGGTCATGCTCTCGGGGGAAACGGCGGTCGGCAAGTATCCGGCGCTTACCGTGGCGACGATGGCGAAGATCGTCTGCCAGGCAGAGCAGCACATTCATTATCGGAAGCGCTTTTACTCCACGGAATTCAAAATCAAGAGCAATATCGATGCCATTTCGCGCTCAGCATGTACGCTCGCCATGGACATCGACGCGAAGGCTATCGCCGTATGCTCCATGTCCGGAACGACGGCGCGCATGGTTTCGCGCTTCCGCCCGCCCATCGACATCATCGGCATCTGCACAGACGAGAAAATCTATCGAAAGCTTGCGCTTTCTTGGGGCGTGATTCCGGTCATGTCCGAAAGAATGCCCTCGATGGAGGTTCTGTTCTACAATGCAATGAAGGTCACGAAGAACCTGCTTTCGCTCCAAAAAGGCGACAACATCATCGTCACCGGCGGGCAGATGACGGGTGCGCCCGGGCATACAAACACGATCCGCATCGAAACCATCGAATAAACCGCTTTTGTCCTTCAAACCGCCCCGTTTGCGGCTCCCCTTCCGCCGCGAACGGGGCGGTTTCCTGCGAAAACGAGAGGGGGCAAACCCGTTTCCCCCGTGTTATTCCTTGGTAAACCGTTTGACTTGTCGACGGTTTTGCACTATAATAGTATATTGTATAATACTTGTTGCGCATATGCTTCGAGGGTATCTCGGGCGGGCGCTGGGAGGACATGGGACAGATGAACCAGAAGACGAAAAATCTTATCATCCTGCTTTCGACCGTGGTACTCGTTGCACTGGTCGCGGCGCTCGCTCTGAACGGGATTCAGGTTGGCAAGTATATTTTCAAGACGGTCGGAGACTCGGTGAGCCTCGGGCTCGACCTGCGCGGCGGCGTGTACGCCGTGTACGTCGCGACGGACCCGAATCAGGAGGATTTTGAAAGCCTCCTGCACGGCACCATCTCCGTTCTTCGCAATCGCCTGACGCAGCAGGGCTTCACAGAGGCGACCGTGACGCAGCAGGGCAGCGACCGCATCCGCGTGGAGATTCCCGATGTCGCAGACCCCAACGAGATTTTGGATATCATCGGCACCCCCGCGCACCTGACCATCACCGACCCCGATGGCAACATCATCATCGAGGGCAAGGACATCAAGATGGCGCGCGCAGGCTATGCGGACCCGAACAGCCCCGAAAATGTCGTGGTGCACTTCGAGCTGAACGAAAGCGGCAAAGAGGCGTTCGCCACCGCGACCGCAAACAACATCGGAAAACAGTTGACCATCTCCTTGGAC
>CAYFRC010000228.1:0-2902 GCA_964345325.1 uncultured Oscillospiraceae bacterium | reverse complement strand
TCGCCATGGACCCGCGGGCCACGAAAGCGTGGCGTGAAGAGGGTATTTGGGTGAAAGCCAAGACACTCGACGAGCTGGCCGAAAAGATCAACGTGAACCCCATAACTTTGCGTGAGACCGTTGAGCGTTTCAACGGGTTCGCTCGCGCTGGCGTTGACGGTGACTTTGGGCGCGGTGACTCCGCTTACGACCGCTACTACGGGGACCCGACCGTGCGACCCAACCCCAACTTGGCACCAATCGAGAAGGGACCCTTCTACGCTTACGAAGTTGTGCTTGGAGACCTAGGGACCAAGGGCGGGATTCTTACGGACGAGGACGGTCGAGCTCTGCGCGAAGACGGCACCGTAATCGAAGGCCTCTACTCCGCTGGAAACAACTCCGCCTCCGTTATGGGCAACACCTATCCGGGCCCGGGCTCCACGATTGGCCCAGCCACGGTCTTCGGAATGAGGGCGGCACGGAACATGGCAGCGAAGAAGAAGTAGAGCCCAGATCTAGAAGCCAAGCCTGAGGCCCACGGATGCAGTCGCCGCAGCTACCTAGTGGCGGTCCGCGTTCGTGGGCTCCTTCGTCTCTACCGATCAGGGGCGGGCCGGGTCGGGTGCGCGCCCCAGTTGTCTTCCCTCCTGCGCCGCAGGGAAATTAGCAGCGCCTCTAAGCCGATGCTTCGTTCAGTGCGGCCAGTTGGTCGGGCGTTAGCGTCAGTGTTGTGCCCTCGAGCAGTGCGGGCAGCTGCTCGGCCGTCCGGGCCGAGGCGATCGGCGCTGTGACAGTTGGTTGGGCGAGCAACCAAGCGATGGCCACTGAGGCCGGCTCGACATTGAGCTCGTCCGCCACCTTCTTGAGAGTGGAAAGGAGCTTTGGTGTCCCCTCCTGTAGATAAGGCTCAACCATGCTGGCTCGATGCCCGCTTAGTGATTCGCCCAGATCGTATTTCCCAGTCAGTAGCCCAGAAGCCAATGAAAAGTAAGGGAACACGGAAAGGCTGAAGCTCTCGGCAACCTTGCGCAGGCCGTCCTCGTACTCTTTGCGAAAAGCTAGGTTGTAGTGGGGCTGGAGCGCCACGGGGGTCGGAACGCCCTGCTCAGCAGCGGCTTCAAGTACTTCTTCAACTACGTTCGGACGGTGGTTGGACAGACCCCAGTAGCGGATCTTTCCTTCTTGGGCTAGTTGTGCAAAAACGGCGGGATCAGTCGGATTCTTTGGATCTTCCGCGTGCGCGTACAAAAGGTCGATGTGGTCAGTGCGAAGCCGTCGCAATGAGTCTTCTACGGCCCTGCGAACGTTCGTGGGGGATTGGCCGTCGTAGGGGCTGAGCTTCCCTATCTTGGTGGCGATGACAACCTCGTCTCGTCGACCCTTCTGCTTACTGAGCCATTCGCCGATGACCTTTTCAGATTCCCCACCGACGTTCCCGTCTGCCCACGCTGAATAAACGTCGGCGGTGTCTAAGAAGTTCCCCCCACCACCCACGTAAGCGTCCAACACGGCAAACGACTGTTCGGGGCTCGACGTCCAGCCGAATGTGTTTGTGCCCAAGCAGAGTTCATAGACGGAAAGGTCAGAGTGCTCAATTTTCTTCATAGAAACCAGTTTATCCGGGCTCGCGCGCTCCTGGGAGTCGAGAAGAGTGACGGCGGCGTCGACTACAGTTTGAGGCGCACTGCAACCTAAGGAACAGATCACGGAAAGGCACCACATGCCCACACCAGTCACCAAGGAACGCGTTGCCCAAGCTCTTGACGCGCTCGAAGTGAAAATCCAATTGAACGACAATGGCGACATGGCGGGGCGTTGGCAGGACGCGATTATCATGTTCGTGGTTGAGGAAATGTTCTTCCAGCTCATTGGGCAACCAGCTGCTTTGGATGCAAACATCGACCCTGGTTCCGCCGCGGAGTTCTGCGCTTCGGTCAATGATGAGCTGCTGTGGCCGTGCATGTCCTCCTCCACCTTCGACGTGGATGGAACGCCAGTGACTCTAGTGCGTTCCAGCTACGCGATCCCCACGGAGGCGGGCTTAACCGACAGTCAGTTGGCACAAATGCTCGCGACAGGGATTAAGGCGACCAATGCTGCCTTTGGTCGCTACACCAAAGAGCTGGTTGCGGGAGAGGACGCCTGAGTTTCGGGAGTCCCCACCCAGTAGCGGCCAGGTCGCATCTGCTAGCTGCGCTGCTGTTACTCGTGGAGCGAAGCGTCCTGCGTGCCTTCAACAGACTGGGTGGATGGCGGAGGACGTCTGCCTCGCGCGTCCAGCCCCGCTCCGCGGAGCCGAGCGACGTGCTTCTTCAGGGAGACGTTGTTGAGGGCTTTTCGCGTGGACCATGTCGGTGGGGGCCAGTAAAGTTGGCGTCACGACGAAAGGATCCACAATGGCGGAAACACTTGCACCAGTAACTCTAGATCGCGTCAGCCAAGTGCTGAAGGCTTCAGGACTGGAGCCAACATCCGGGTCGGGCGGCGTGACGATCTCGTTGGAAGGCTCAACCGTTGTTTTCAGGGTGGTCGAGGAGGATCACAAGTTGCTGCAGGTCTTGGGCTTGACTAAGGATGTCCAAGAAGGAAACCACTACGTCGACTCCTGGATTTGGTTTGCGAACTCCTGGAACGTTGACACACTGTGGCCGAAGGCAATCGTCTTGTTCCAAGGTGAAGCCCCTACGCGAACGATCCAGCTGCGCGGTGAGCACACCCTCGTGTACGCCGGTGGAGCCACCGACACTCAGCTGGATGTCGATATTTCCACGGCGGTTGATGCGATGAAGGAGCTGTTCATTCGTTACTCGCGGGAGACTACGGATGGTTCGGGAATGTAGTTCTCTCCCCGCGTTTGCCCCCTCACCTTTTTGGTGTGGGGGTTTTGTTTTGGGTGTTTTTGGTGGTGGCGCGCGCGGGT
>CAYFRC010000227.1:0-2903 GCA_964345325.1 uncultured Oscillospiraceae bacterium | reverse complement strand
GTCGGCGGGCCGTGCCCGAACGACCTTCCGGGCGCGAGCTTTCTGCCCGTGCTGTGGGGCGGCGCGTCCACAAGGGAGGAGGTCGTCGTCTTCGACGAATACGGCCCCGTGCGCATGATCCGCACGGACGAATGGAAATACATCCATCGCTACCCCTATGGCGCGCACGAGCTCTACCGCATTTCGGAAGACCCCGCCGAGGAACACAACCTTATAGGCTCTGCCGCATATGCCGAAACCGTGCTCGACCTGCGGCTGCGGCTGGAGCGCTTCTTCGTGCGCTACAGCGACCCGAATATGGACGGCGCGCGCGAGGGCGTGACGGGCTTCGGCCAGCTGTGCAGGCCCGGCATCTACGCTACGCGGCCGGATGTCTACGCATCGATACCGCACCGCGAAGGAACATAGCAGGAAAAACAGGGGAGGATGATATATGTGGAAATGCGCGACGTGTATTTTCGCGACGGGACGAAGACGGGCAAGACGGTCGCAAAGCACCAAAAACTCGAAAAGGGCGAATGGCTCCTGCACGCGATCGCGATCCTAAAGACGGAGGACGGCGGCTACATCATGCAGCAGCGCTCGAAAAAGGCGCGCCATTACCCGGGGCGATGGGACGTGACGGGCGGCGGCGTGAACGCGGGGGAGACGGGCGCAGAGGGCGCGGCGCGCGAGGTGTGGGAGGAGCTGGGCATCGAGGTCGATGCCGAAAAGATGCGATTCATGCTGCGTGAGCATCAGGAACTGGGCGAGGACACGGGGCTCATCATCGAGACCTATGCCGCGCGCGTTTCCGTTCCCGAAGGCGGCTTTAGGCTTGAAGCGCGGGAAGTGGAAGGCGTGAAAATCGTCCCCGCGGCGGAATTTATCGATACGGTTTGCTATAACAAGAGCGAGGCGTACAGGCAGATGCTCTTGCGCACCACACGCGAGATATAAAAAACGCAGCCCCTGCGCCGCAAAGCGCGGGGGCTGCCGTGTTTTTGGGGTTTATGCGGTGACGATGCTGCTTGCCTCGCTCAGGTTCAGTTTTTCGACCGCCGATTCGCGCATCTTGTATTTCAGCACTTTTCCCGCCGCGTTCATCGGGAATTCGGTCACGAAGTCGAAATATCTGGGCGTCTTATGCTTCGCCATGTGCGTGCGGCAGTATTCCTGCAGCTCCTCCGCCGTAGCGGATGCATCCTCCTTCAGGACGACGACCGCCATGATCTCCTCGCCGTACTGCTTGTCCGGCACGCCGATGACCTGCACGTCCTTGACGGCGGGGTGCGTGTACAGGAATTCCTCGATCTCCTTGGGGTAGATGTTTTCGCCGCCGCGGATGATCATGTCCTTGATGCGCCCGGTAATCTTGTAATAGCCGTTGGGCAGCCGCCTCGCGACGTCGCCGGAGTGGAGCCAGCCATCCTCGTCGATCACGGCGGCGGTCGCCTCGGGCATTTTGTAATAGCCCTTCATGATGTTGTAGCCGCGCGCGCAGAATTCGCCGTCCATGTTGTCGGGCAGCTCTTCGCCCGTTTCGGGATCGACGATCTTGCACTCGACGGCGAACATGCGCTGGCCGACCGTGTTCACGCGCAGCTCGACGGAGTCCGTCGTCTTGGACATGGTGGTCGCGGGGGAGGATTCCGTCTGCCCGTAGGTGATGCAGATTTCGGACATGTTCATCTTCTCGATCACGTCCCGCATGACCGTGACGGGGCACGGGCTGCCCGCCATGATGCCCGTGCGGATGCGCGAGAAATCCGTCTTCGCAAAATCCGGATGCTCCAACATCGCGATAAACATCGTCGGCACGCCCTGGAAACAGGTGATCGGCTCCTTGCTGAGGCAATCGAGCGATACGCGCGGCGAGAAATAGGGAATGGGACTCATCGTCGCGCCGTGCGTGATGGCGGCGGTCATCGAGAGCACCATGCCGAAGCAGTGGAACATCGGCACCTGAATCATCATGTGGTCGGCGTTCGAAAGGTCCATGCAGTCGCCGATCGCCTTGCCGTTGTTGACCACGTTGTAGTGCGTGAGCATGACGCCCTTGGGGAAGCCCGTCGTCCCGGAGGTGTACTGCATGTTGCACACGTCGTCCTTTTTGATGCTGCGGGCGCGGGAGAATACCTCGGAAATCGGCACCGTTTCGCCCAAAGCGACCGCCTCTTCCCACGTATAGGCGCCCGGCATATCGCAGTCTACCGTGATGATGTTCTTGAGTACGGGCAGCTTTCTGCTGCGCAGGTGCCCGGGCTCGGAATCGTGCAGCTCGGGGCAGAGCTCCTGCATGATCTCGATGTAGTTGGAATCCTTATAGCCCTCCGTCATCACGAGCGTATGCGTATCGGACTGGCGCAAGAGGTATTCCGCCTCGTGGATTTTATACGCCGTATTCACGGTGACCAAAATCGTGCCGATCTTTACCGTTGCCCAGAACGTGATGAACCACTGCGGCACGTTCGTTGCCCAGATCGCCACATGGTCGCCCTTTTGCACGCCCATGGCTATGAGGCTGCGCCCGAAGGCGTCTACGTCGTCGCGGAACTGCTGATAGGTGCGCGTATAATAGTGCGTGGTATAGCGGAATGCGTACTGGTTCGGAAACTCCTGTACAATCCGATCCAAAAGCTGGGGGAAGGTGAGGTCGATCAGGTGCTCTTTCGGCCAAATGTACTTGCCCCCGTCGCGGCGGTCGTTGTCCTGGAGCATGTGGGTATTGCAGTACACGGTCATGTAGTGCCTGAAGTGCGGGAACACGATGCCGGGGTCCGTGAGATTCGGCGCCCAGCGGCGCACCCATTCGAGCGATACATAGCCGTCGTAACCCGTCGCGGTGAGCGCGTCGAGCATGCGGTAGATCGGCAGGTCCCCCTCGCCCATCATGCGGTATACGATCTTGCCGTTTTCCGAGA
>CAYFRC010000226.1:1910-2903 GCA_964345325.1 uncultured Oscillospiraceae bacterium | reverse complement strand
CGATACTATCGCTTCCGCGCCCGATCATGAGCGATGCAAGTTCCACGAGGCTGGTTTCCGCCTTCTGCCGCACCGCCGCGAGTTTCCCGTCGCGCAGAACCGTAATGCTGTCGGCCGCCTCCATGACCTCGTTGAACCTGTGTGTGATGAAGATGATCGCGATGCCTGAATCGGCGATCTGCCGCATGACCTTGAGCAACTGCTCCGCCTCCGATTCGGTCAGAACCGCGGTAGGTTCGTCGAACACGACGAGTTTGATGCCGCTCTTGTCGATCTCGCGCGCGATCTCGACAAACTGCATATATCCCACGGGCAGTCCCTTGACGGTCGCATATTCGTCGAGCCCGATGCCCACGCTGTCCAGCGCCTTTCGCGCGTCGTGCGACATCGCGCCGATATCGAGCGTCTCCAAGTCCTTGCCAAGGACGCGGCTTGCGAGGTTGGGATGGGAAATTTCGCGATTTAGTTTGATATTTTCCGTGATGGTGAAGCCGGGAATCAGCATGAATTCCTGATGCACCATGCCGATGCCCTGCATCATCGCCTGTTCGGGGTTATGAATATCGGCCTTTTCGCCGTTTAGGAGCAGTTCGCCCTGAAAGCCGCCCGTCGCGTGGATGACGGGCATGCCGAAAAGAACGTTCATCAGTGTAGACTTGCCCGCACCGTTTTCGCCGAGCAGCGCGTGGATTTCACCCGCTTTTACGGCAAGCGATACGTCGTCCAACACCTTGTTTTCGCCATACGCCTTTGTGATATGACGCATTTCAAGCACATATTCCGACAAAGGGGCACCTCCAATTTTTACATGAAATGCAGCCCGTCCCTTTCGGGCAGGGCTGCGGAGCAACAAATTATCGGGCGGATTACTTCAGGTAGTCCGCAAAATCGATGTTGTCGAAGAACACCATGAAGAAGTTGTCGTACTTCTTGCCGTCCGCGTCCTCGTAGTAGGTCAGGGTCGCTTCCGCGCCCGCCGCGGAGTTCAGGCAC
>CAYFRC010000226.1:0-1900 GCA_964345325.1 uncultured Oscillospiraceae bacterium | reverse complement strand
TCTTTGAGCACCGCTTCGTCGAGCTTGCCGTTCGTCTCACCCGCGATATACTTCATGGCGTATTCCGCGCTGCCGTAGATCATGCTCATGTTGACGGGAACCGCCCATGTGGAAAACCTTTCAAGCGCGCCGTGCTCGTTCAGGTACGCCGCGAGCTTTCCGATGTAGCCTTCCAGATCCGCATAGTCTTCCGCGTTCGCGATGATGCCGAAGGCCTCCGTGAAGCCGTGGAACGGAGAGGGGCAGCAGGGCAGCGGATAGTACGCCGCTTCCTGTTCGAGAGCCGCCATCTGCAATGCAACCTGCATGCCGCAGTTGGTGGTGAAGAAGCCGACCTTCTTGCCCGCGTACTCTTCCATGACCAGCGGCACGTCCTCAAGGATGAACTGCTGCGCGGTCGCCGCGCCTTCGCTGCCGGGGTCGGGCGCGTCGCGCTGCACCAGCTCGATGCCCTCGAGCTCGCACAGCTCCTGGAAGATCGCAAGCCTGTTGGCGATGGACTCATAGCCCAGATGGCGCGCGAAGGAGTAGTGTACGAACACGTCCACATCCCACTTCACGAGGGTGTTGATGATCTGGGGCGCCATGTTGATCTCGTCCGCCTGGAATACGATGTCTGACACCGGCGCAATCATCCACGGGTCCTCGGCGGGAACGCCGACAATCAGAAGGATGTCGGGGCGGGTTTCGCGAATCTTGGTGTAGGCGGCGGTAACGCCCTGCACGCCCTGCACGATGATGATCGCCTTCACATCGGGATCCTGCGCAAAGGCCTCGATCTTGCCGATGGTAACTTCCTGCTCGGACGCGAAGTTGTCCGGATACGTATCGGTGACGATGCGGTCGCCGTACATTTCCTTGAGCTTCTCCGCCGCGCGGAACTCTTCCTCGCCCTGCGAGGTCGTTCCCGTCAGAACGGCGATTTTCCAGTTGCCCTCTGCGGGCGCTTCTGCCATAGCCGCGCCGAACGCGGACAGAAGCAGCATCGCGATCAAAAGAACGCTAAGCAGTTTCTTCATGATGTATACCTCCTCGATTTTTCCTATCGGTTTGTCCGATAAAACACTTTAATAATACCGCATTAAGGGCATATTGTCAATATAGCAAAGTGTTAATATTGTGCGAGCCAAGGGTACAGTGCGTCAAATGCAGCTCTAAAATACAATCTTTCCCTCGAAAATCGCATGTTCGGCGCGCTTCTCTTGCATTTTTGATACAGATACGGCATTTGCACACATGAAAAAGGGCGCGCTTGCGCGCGCCCCTTCGATTCGGTAGGGAATTACTTTTTCAGGAATTTCGGAACGTCGCTGGAGAAGCCGCGACGCTGCGGCCGCGCGCTGTTTTCCATGGAACGATCGCTATATACCTTTTCCTGCGGCTTTGCCTCCTCGGGTGCCGCCTCTTCCTTCTCGGCTTCGAGGTAGCTGCGCCTTGCGGAGCGCCTCTCCCCGCTGTCGCTGAACAAGGGATTCTGGTCGCCGTCGTCCGCGCGGCGGGGCGTATATTTCGGCTGATACGCCTCCTCCACGGCGAAGCTCTCGAGCTTCCTGTCGCGGCGTTCGGGACGCGCGTCCCTCGGCGGGAAGGGCGTCTTTTCGAAGCCCGTCGCGATGACGGTGATGTGCACCTCGTCCTCGAGCGTCTCGTCGATGCCCGCGCCGAAGATGATGTTGGATTCCGGATCCGCCGCCTGCGTGATGAGCTGCGCCGCCTCGTTGATGTCGATGATGGACATATCGCTGCCGCCGGTGATGTTGATGAGCACCGCCCGCGCGCCGTCGATGCTCGTTTCGAGCATGGGCGAGGAAATCGCCTGCTTCGCCGCGTCGATCATGCGGCTTTCGCCCTTGCCGACGCCGATGCCCAGCGCCGGTGCGGTGCCCTTGCCGCCGGCGCT
>CAYFRC010000225.1:0-3011 GCA_964345325.1 uncultured Oscillospiraceae bacterium | reverse complement strand
TGTGTGGCTTGAAGAAGGTGGGGAGTATAGTCATATCCTGTTTGTTGATTACGAGAAGCAGGGCTGTTATGAATGTCTTTTTACGAATCAACAAGGCGAACGTGTGAACAACAGAGCGCGGAAAAATACGGATTCAGCTATAGAGAACGGAATTATTCGTAATGGCTGTGGTGGCACGAGAGCGGCCTATGGAACAGCGGTTCTGCTAAGAACAACAGCCGCCTTGTTGGATACGATACGTAATATCGAGAATCATATAATTACGGAGAATACCTTGATAGATATTGCACCTGACAGAACAGCTGTATCTGATACGGTGTTCCCGATGGAGGCGTGTGGGTGTTGTGGTAATAGGGCTGAGTAACAATTGCATAAAGATGAATTTGCCAGATGGAAATGTGGTCGATGTTCTTGACCCAGTTTTGGCGGACATAAAGAAGTGGGTACAGGACGATATTTCAAAACCAGAAAGCGGTGGATTTATCGTAGGTTATCAACATAAGCATACCGGAAACATTTCATTGGAGGCAGTATCACACCCATATCTTTTGGATGTGAAAAGCCGAGTGCGGTTCGATATAAGAGATCCCCGGCACCAGCATTTTCTGCGAAAAGCAAAACGGAATAAAAGCTACTATATGGGTGTATGGCATACACATCCACAAGAAGTTCCAATCCCATCGGATATTGATTGGAACGACTGGTATGAAACATTGAGATCGGATATAACAGGCTGCCAATTTGTGTTCTTCGTGATAGCAGGGACTAAGGAATGGAGAATTTGGGCAGGAGATTTAAAGACAGGTGTAATTCAAGAATTATTTGAGTGCACAAAAAGCTCAGAAGGAATCTATCTTAGAGAAGGGTTGGTTGATGAAGGGGTTTATTGACAAGATTATTGATAATGGCACACAGATTATTGAGATTATCCTGCTCGTATGTTGCTGCGTAGTTCCATTTGCCGTTAATGCGGCCGGTTTGTTTTCAGAGTATTTGGCTAAAACAACACCAGATCCGGAAAATGCTCTTGCTTATTTGATTGTAAGAGCAGGAAATGCAGCCATGGCTGTAGCTTTAGTTCTTTTCGTGTTATGGCGAGTACGTGCTCATAACAAAGATTTTCTGATGAACCGCGGGAATGCATATCACCAATATCCATATGCGTGGTATTGGTTTTGCGCTAACATACTTGGAATACGAAAGTGCAATTTGGTTCGTGTTCCCATTTTCATGCAGTTTAAGCTTGTGATCCGAGGAACATTTGTCGATTACCCCTTGGAGGAGACTGCGTATCCTCCTGTTGAGAATGAGGACGACACAAGTACTAATGTGGAAAATGGTGAAGCAGGAGGACAAGAGGTAAATCTGATTTTAGAAGACACCTATACGATAAATAATAAGCAAATTCCAGAGTCGAAGAGGAGTCTAAGAACCATTAAGATCAGTCGAAATGATGGAAATGATAAAGGACGGCACTTTAGTCAGAAATATATTGATGCAGTAATAAATACGGTAAGAGACCTAGATCAAAATACGGTAGTTAATGTATATGCTACGACAAACCCTATGAACACAAAGCATATTGCGAGTCGAGCATTCGCCTTGGCGGACAGAGGGAACATACAGCATTTGTACGTGTTCCAACAACAAAGCTCAGGCGACCGATTGTTTGAGGGAAAAGGACGTAAGGTTTTTTAGGAAGTAGATAGGCATGCAGGGAAAATATAAAGTCATCACCCTTTGCGGCAGCACCCGCTTCAAAGATGAATTCATGGAAACACAGAAGCGTCTGACGCTGGAGGGAAACATCGTGATCAGCGTTGGGCTCTTCGGTCATTCCGGCGACAATGAAGTCTGGGAAAACATGGACGAGGGCACACTGACGAAGACAAAAGAAATGCTGGATGATATGCATAAATGCAAGATCGATATGGCTGATGAGATCTATGTGATCAATGTCGGTGGCTATATCGGTGACAGCACCAGATCAGAGATTGAATATGCAAAGGCGGCCGGAAAGCCGGTGCGGTACCTGGAAGATATTGAATGAAGGAGGATCGCCATGAAACAGGGTAATACCGTTATTAGGACAATTCAAGGCGACATCACAAAGGTAGACTCTGTGGTGGCGATTGTGAATGCGGCAAATAAATCATTACTTGGAGGCGGAGGAGTCGATGGAGCAATCCACCGTGCTGCAGGAAAAGAACTTTTAGCTGAGTGCCGAACGTTAAATGGCTGTGAGACCGGAGAAGCCAAGATTACTGGTGCCTACAAGCTACCTTGCAAGTATGTGATCCATACTGTCGGCCCTGTTTGGAACGGGGGAAACCACAACGAGGCGCAGCTGCTTGCAAATTGCTATAAGAATTCGCTGCAGGTAGCTGTTGATCACGGAATCCGTTCGATCGCTTTTCCATCCATTTCCACCGGCGTATATTCCTATCCTTTGAATCAGGCAGCAGATATTGCGGTAAATACAGTCTATGACTTCGTTAAGAATCATCAGGATACTCTCGATGAGGTCATGTGGGTGCTTTTCGATTCGGGAACAAAAGCTGCTTATGATAATGCATTGGCATCCATGGAGGCAGAACGGATGCTGACAGCCAATGCCGATGGACAGGAAGGAACAAAGGATCCTGTTATGATCGGATTCTTCCATGAAAATGAAGAGTACGGCTGCTTCAGCAATTGGTATCCGGCAGAATTTGAGTATGCAGGGAAACACTTTGCAAATTCAGAGCAGTTTATGATGTACCACAAGGTCCTGATGTTCCATAAACATGATCTTGCCAATCAGATTATGAAGACAAGTGATCCGGCAAAATGCAAAAAGATAGCCGGCCAGAAATTTCCGGAGTTCAATTCCGATCTATGGGAGAAAACCTGCGTCACCATTGTTAAGCGCGGTGTGAAGGCAAAATTTGTACAGAATCCAGATATTCTTCAGAAACTACTGGATACAGGAAATGCGCTTCTTGCGGAATGCTCTCCCTTTGACAAGAAGT
>CAYFRC010000224.1:0-3028 GCA_964345325.1 uncultured Oscillospiraceae bacterium | reverse complement strand
GCTCATCTTAGGCCCTTCCGGCTGCGGAAAGAGCACGCTCGGCAACTGCATCAACGGCCTCATCCCCGAAAGCTATCAGGGCGAGGCGGAGGGAACGCTCACGGTTTGCGGCCTCGACGCGCCGAGGGCGGGTATTTTCGCGCTCTCCGCGCACGTAGGAACGGTGCTGCAGGATCCGGACGGCCAGTTCATCGGGCTGACGGTGGGCGAAGACATCGCGTTTTCCCTCGAAAACGACTGCGTGGCGGAGCCGGAAATGAAAAAAGCCGTTTCGGACGCGGCAACCCTCGTCGGCGCGGAAAATCTGCTGGAAAGCGCGCCGCACGAGCTGTCCGGCGGGCAGAAGCAGCGCGTGAGCCTCGCGGGCGTCTTGGTCGGGAATGTCGATATCCTGCTCTTTGACGAGCCGCTCGCAAACCTCGACCCCACGACGGGGAAGCAGACCATCGAACTCATCGACTCCATACAGGCGGATACGGGTACGACCGTCGTCATCATCGAGCACAGGCTCGAGGATGTTTTGTGGCGGCATGTAGACCGCATCATCCTCATGCGCGAGGGGCAGATCGCCGCGGACATGGCGCCGGGAGCGCTGCTTGCGACGACTCTCCTTCCCGAGGCTGGCATCAGGGAACCGCTGTACGTGACCGCGCTGCGGTACGCGAATCTCCCGCTGCGGCGCGACATGTCGCTCGATACTCCGCATGCCTTGGCACTGACGCAAGACGATAGGAACAGCGTCCGCGCATGGTACGAGGCGGCGCCCGAGCCTGCAATCGAGCGCTCGGAGGAAGAAGCGCTGCGCGTAAATCGCCTCTCCTTTTCCTATGCGAAGGGAAGTCCCGCGCTTTCGGATGTGTCCTTTTCCGTCATGCGCGGCGAAATGGTCGCGATCGCGGGGCAGAACGGCGCGGGCAAATCCACCTTAGCAAAACTCATCTGCGGGTTTGAAACGCCCGAATCGGGGGACATTTTCCTCTTCGGCAAAAACGCTGCGGGTACATCCATCCGCGAGCGCGCAAAGCGCGTGGGCTACGTCATGCAGGATCCGAACCAAATGCTCTCCAAGCCCATGATTATAGACGAAGTCGCCCTGGGGCTTCGCGGCATGAATCTTACGGATGCACAGGTGCGCGAGAAAGTCGATGAGACGCTCAAAATCTGCGGGCTGTACCCCTTCCGCGCGTGGCCGGTGTCCGCGCTGTCCTTCGGGCAGAAAAAGCGCGTGACGATTGCGAGCGTTCTGGTCATGGGCTGTGAAATCATCATTTTGGACGAGCCGACGGCGGGGCAGGATTTTCGGCATTATACGGAGATCATGGAGTTTCTGAAATCGCTCGCCGAACAGGGCGTCACGGTTTTCATGATTACGCACGACATGCACCTGATGCTCGAATACACGCCGCGCGCGCTCGTATTCGCGGGCGGGCATTTGCTCGCGGACACGTCCGCACCGGAGGCACTCTGCGACGAGGAGCTCGCGCGCGCCGCCTCGCTCAAGGAAACGAGCCTTTTTCGCTTCGCGCGGGATTGCGGCATTCCCGATGCGACGAGCTACATCCGCCGCTTCATCGCGCGGGACAGGGAGGAACGCAGCTGATGGCAGCAAAGACGGTGCTCAACTACATCCCCCGCAAGTCCTTCGTGCACGATCTCACGGGCACGACGAAGCTGGCGTTTTTCCTGCTGTTCACCTTTTCGGGCATGCTGACGTACGACACGCGGGTGCTTGCGGGGCTGACGGCGTTTTCCCTGTTCGCGTTTTCGCTGAGCAGGATCGCCGTGCGCGAAGTGAAGGAGATTTTGGTGTTCATGCTGGTATTTCTTTTGCTGAACAACTTCTTCATCTTCCTGTTCAATCCCGATCAGGGTACGGCGATCTATTCCACGCGGCATGTATGGATAACGCTCTTTTCCCGCTACGAAAGAACACACGAACAGCTCTTTTATATGTTCAACGTTACCCTAAAATACGTCGCAGCGCTTCCGATCGCGATCCTGTTTGTTTCGGCGACCGATCCGAGCGAGCTCGCCGCGAGCCTAAACGGCATTGGGGTGAGCTGCAAAGTCAGCTATGCCGTCGCGATCGCACTGCGCTACATTCCCGACATCCAGCGGGATTACCACGCCATCAGCCTGGCGCAGCAGGCGCGCGGCGTGGAGCTGGGCAAAAAGGAAAAGCTGCTTTCGCGGCTCAAGAACTCCGTGGGTATCCTGCTGCCGCTCGTGCTTTCGAGCATCAACCGCATCGAGATCATTTCCAATGCCATGCAGCTGCGCGGCTTCGGCAAGAACGGGCGCAGGCGCACGTGGTACGCCCGCCGCCCGATGCGGAAAAACGACTTTCTCACGCTCGGCGTGGGCGCGGCGATCCTCGTCGCGAGCATCGTCATCACCTTTCGGGACGGAAACCGCTTCTACAATCCGTTCCTACCGTAATCCCTTCCCCTTTGCGATTCTTTTGGGAAATATGTATTGGAGGTATCAGACCATGTTGCAGGTAGCTCTTCTTTCCTCTTGGCACGTACACACCGGTGGGTATGCGAAGTTCGTTCAGCAGCAGCCCGATGCGAAGCTGACCGTCATCTGGGACGACGACATCGAGCGCGGCAAGGGCTGGGCGGAAAAGCTCGGCATCGACTTTGAGCCGGACCTCGACAAGATGCTCGCGCGCGACGACGTGGACGCCGTCGTATGCGATGCCCCGACCAGCGACCATGCGAAGCTGCTCATCAAGTGCGCCGAGGCGGGCAAGCACATCTTCACCGAAAAGGCGCTCGCGCCGACGGTCAAGGAGTGCAAAGCCGTCGCCGAAGCCGTCGAAAAAGCGAGCGTCAAGTTCTGCATCTCCTTCCCCGCGCGCACCGTGCCCGCGAACAAGTTCGTGAAGGAAATGGCGGACAGCGGCAAGCTCGGGCAAATCAGCTATCTGCGCTTCCGCAACGCGCACGGTGGCTCCTCGCAGGGATGGCTCCCCGAATACTGGTACGATGCGGATAAGGCCTGCGGCGGCGCGATGATGGACCTC
>CAYFRC010000223.1:0-3041 GCA_964345325.1 uncultured Oscillospiraceae bacterium | reverse complement strand
TTTCGGACGGATACGCCCGCAATTACCTGCTCCCGCGAAAGCTGGCGCGAGAGGCCACGAAAGAGGCACTCAATGCCATCGAAAAGGCGAAATCCGCGCAGAAATTCCGCGAGGATACCGCCAAGGCGGAGGCGGAAGCCAAGGCGCGCGAGCTGAAGGGCAAGGTCGTCATCCTGAAGGTGCGCGCGGGCGATGGCGGAAAGCTCTACGGCTCCGTCACGACGGAGATGATCGCGCAGGCGCTCAAAGAGCAGCACGACTGCGAGATCGACAAGCGCAAGATCGAAACGGAAGAGCCGATCCGCACGCTCGGGCAGGCCGCCTTCACCGTGAAACTCGTCGCGGGCGTGCAGACCAGGATGCTGCTGAACGTCGTCGCCGACAAATAAGTGCCGCATTTCTCGGAGGGAACGCATTTGGAAGACAGGATGCTTGCGGGTAGAATTCCCCCGCACAACCTCAACGCGGAAAAAAGCGTGCTCAGCTCCGTGCTGGTATCGCAGGATGCTGCGCCTTTGGCGTGCGAAAGGCTCACGGTGGACGATTTTTACGACCCCGCGCACAGGGAAATCTTTGCCGCAATGGTCCATCTGGCGAACGCTGCGCGCCCCATCGATTTGGTGACGCTCGATGAGGAACTTTCGCGCCGAGGCAAGTTAGACGGCATCGGCGGATTGCAGTACCTGTTCGAGCTTTCGCGTTTCGAGTCCTCTGCGGCAAACATCTCGAGCTACATCAACATCGTGGACGAAAAATCCACGCTGCGAAAGCTCCTCGCTGCGTCCGCCAAGATCGAAAAAATGAGCTACACCGGCGATATGGAGACGGCGGAAATCCTTGCCGCCTCGGAAAAGCTGATTTACGACATCACCATGCGCAAGGGCGGCGAAATGCTCCGCCCCATCCAGCCGATTTTGGTGGAGACCTACGAACATATAGAGAAAATCTATAAGAACAAGGGCGCGATCATGGGCGTTCCGACGGGCTATCGGGAGCTGGACGACCTTTTGACGGGGCTGCACGGCGGCGAAATGGTTCTGATCGCCGCGCGCCCCTCCATGGGAAAGACCGCCTTCGGCATGAACATCGTCGAAAACGCCGCGATTCGCGCGCAGAAAAAGGCGGCGGTATTCTCCCTCGAAATGCCCGCCGAGCAGCTCGTCATGCGCATGATGTGCACGGAGGCGCAGGTCGATATGCAAAAGGTGCGCCGCGGCGCGGTGTCAGACGACGATTGGCTGAAGCTCACGGACGCGATGGCGGTCATCGGCCTATCATCCATCCACATTGATGCGACCAGCGGCATGACAGTGCCGGAAATACGCTCCAAGGCGCGACGGCTGCAAATGGAAAACGGGCTCGACCTCATCATGATCGACTACCTGCAGCTCATGAGCGGCGTGGGCAGATTCGGAAACCGACAGGAAGAAGTATCGAGCATTTCCCGCGCGCTCAAGGGGCTCGCGCAGGAGCTGAACGTTCCCGTGGTCGCACTGTCGCAGCTTTCGCGCGCGCCGACGGGGCGCGCAGGCAACCGCCCCGTGCTATCGGATATCCGCGATTCCGGCGCGATCGAGCAGGACGCGGACGTGGTCATGTTCATCCACAGGGAAGACTACTACGACAAGGAGACCGACCAGAAAAACCTCGCGGAGATCATCGTCGCCAAGCAGCGAAACGGCGCGCTCGGCACCGTGAATCTCGTTTGGCGCGGGGAATATACGCGCTTTATCGATATGTCATCGAACCCCAGAGAGGCGCGGTGATCGCACGTTTATGAAAAAGCCCGTAGTGCCGATGCTCTTTCTGTGCATCCTTCCGCTTTCCGCGTGCGGCTTGCTTTGGTATGCGCTGGAAACATATGGCGAAGTTGTGCATAACGAATCCGGTTTCGTCGTATGCCTGTACGCGGCGATCGCGGTGGCAATTTCGACGGAGATTTGGCAGAAACACCGAACAGGGCACAGAGCCGTCACCGTGCTTTGGATAATGGCTCTGTGCCTTTTGGCATTTGTGTTCTATGTGGGGAAAAAGATACCGTTTTGCGTCGTGTGTGATGGCGTTACGGCGGAGGCGCTGGGCTTTTTGACGCACTGGATTTCTCCGAACCCGTAGCGTTCTCTGCGCGGAAGATTATTTAAGAGGAGACGGAGCAGAAACATGGGCATCATGCGGCACGAATTTCCCATTTTGGAATACGATACGGACATGGATTCCGTAATCATGCCCCGTCACGACGATTTGGATATCCGCCTGCCCGAAAAGGCGGTATTCGCCTTTTTGGGGGACGCTGTCGAGCGGTACGCGATGCGCCATAAGGCTTCGGAAATAGGCCGCTTCGTATCGGCGACGAAGGAATATCCCGTGTACGGCATGGATGTTTGCGGGCAGAGGCTCTGCCTGATGCAGGCGCCCGTCGGCGCAGCCCCTGCCGCGCAGATTTTGGACTGGATGATCGGCTACGGCGCGCGCAAAATCATCAGCGGGGGTTCCTGCGGCGCGCTCATGGCGTTTGAAGAAAATGGATTCCTCTTCCCGAACAGGGCGCTTCGCGATGAGGGCACATCGTACCACTATCTCCCGCCCTCCCGCTTCGTGGACGTGTCCCAAGAGGCGCGAAATGCCATCGAAAAGGCGCTGAAAAATCGCGGGCTGAAGTATACGGAAGTCACTACATGGTCTACGGACGGGTCTTTCCGCGAGACGAAGAACCTGGTCGCCTATAGAAAGGGTGAGGGGTGTTCCGTCGTGGAGATGGAGTGCTCGGCGCTCGCGGCCTGCGCGCAGATGCGCGGTGCGATTTGGGGCGAACTGCTGTTTACCGCAGATACGCTCGCCGACATAGAGCGCTACGACGCGCGCAACTGGGGCGGGGATTCGATAGAGGCGGCGCTGGAACTGTGCATAGAAGCCGTGCTCAACCTGTAGCGTATGGAGGGAGATTAAACAACATGCCTAAAATCACGCGGGAACAGGCGCAACGGTTCATCCTCAGCAAGCAGGGCTTGTTGGGAAAGCACCGCTTTCACGGGAAGGACGGC
>CAYFRC010000222.1:0-3054 GCA_964345325.1 uncultured Oscillospiraceae bacterium | reverse complement strand
ACCTCTTCCACCGGAATGCCCGCCAGCAAAAGTACTTCGGTCATTACAGCGGCCTGCGAGGAGTAAATCTCCATGGGGTCGTGCTCCACCCAGCCGGGCTGCGGGTAGAACTGTGTCAGCTCTTTTTGAGCGATTTGTACGATATTTTGTTCGTTGTCGAACAACACAGCGCGGGAACTGGTGGTTCCCTGGTCCAGGGCGATGATGTATTTTTTCATGAAATACCCCTCTTTCCGCCGAAATAAAGCGGCTGTGAAAATGCCGCAATTTTGCTTCTATTATGGTACCATTACAGGGCTGGCGGTGTCAATCATTTTCCCTGTTTCGCGGGTGACGAAAAATGTGAAAAGTGTGGTATTTCTTTTGGTTCTATGGTAAAATAAAAACGTTATTTAAACACGGAAAAAAGATGCAGGCTCTTTTTTGCATTTGACGTTTTGATAGATTGGTGGAATAATTCCTGCGTAACCCCTGGCTGAAAAGCGCGACTTTCCCCTGTGTTGTGGGGATGGCCTATATCCTTGGGCAGATTGTTTTAATGTCGTTTGTGGAAACGATCCCCGGTTTGGGGATTTCCTTCCTCGCGTGCGCCGCCCTTTCGCTGTGGATGCTTTTTATTAACCTCGATTACGGCCACTGTGGAGTTCTGGTGACGACCATCTGCGGTGTCACAGCCGTGGTGGTGCTGCTCGACTTTCTCATGGACATGCAGGTGGGAATCGAAAACAAAACGTTCTACATGCTGGCGGTCAACTGGCTGGCGCCGACGGTGGTTTGCTCCCTTGCGCGGCTGATCGACCGCAAGCGCCGCCTTACTGGGTTTGAACTGTTTTTTCGCGTGACGAGCATCGTGTTTTTTGTGATATACATCCTTTCGCTGCTGGCGATCCTTTTCTTTGGCTCGGCCCACCGGGGGAGCGAGTACCAGGGGGTGAATTTCATCCCGTTTAAGACGATCAACATGTATTTGACCACGACGGTTCTCAGCGACAACGTTAAAATCCTGAACCTTGCCGGGAACGTGCTTCTTTTTGTGCCGCTTGGGTTTTATCTCTCGGTTTTTTCCCACCGGATGCCGCTGCTGCGGATCTTCGTCCTTTTGCTGGTACCGGTCGTGATTGAGGCGCTGCAATATGTGTTCCACACCGGCGCTGCCGACATTGACGATGTGATTTTGAATTTCGCCGGCGGGCTGCTGGGGATGTTTGTCTGCTTTGTTGCGGAACGGATTTTCCGCCGGTTTCACAAAAATAAAAGCGCCCGTTTTTTCTATTTTAAACGGTAGGCGCTGCTTTGTTGTATGGTTTTGATGACGCGAAGGGAGGGTTCCATGAAACGGTTACTGGTGCTTATACTGACGTTGTTCATGGTTTTGACCTTCACCGGCTGCAACGGGTTTATGACAAGCGTTGAGGGAATCGTAGAGCCCCCCGTTTTTACCGACGAACAGAGCGCGATTTATGACGCGCTGAAAAAACAGGTGGGGAACAACATCCAGCTCATCTATCCGCGGGTGGGGGAGTACCGCTCCGCTTTTATTATGAAAAACATTGATGATGAGCCGACGGAGGAGGCAATCGTTTTTTACCAGTCGAGCTTTCAGTCAAACCGCCCGTCGGAAGTGCGCATCAATATCCTCGACCGAACAGAGGACGGGAAATGGTTTTCCATCTGTGACATTGTAGGGCGCGGCACAGAGATCGACCAGGTGGTTTTTGCAAACTTCGGTGAAGAGGGCGATATAAACCTTGTCGTTGGGTATGAAAGCCCTGCGGCGGAAGAAAAAACGCTTGTGATTTACCGTTACTTTGACGATATGCTTGAAACGCAGCGTGAGTATGATTACGAGATTTTCACCTTGTTTGACGACGTTGACGCCGGTAAAGACCAATTGTTCTTCATAGCGGCGAAGGACGACGGAAAAGCGGCAAACCTTGTTTCGTATTTTGGCGACCGTTACCACATTGCTTCCACGGTTTTCATGCACGACAAAGTCGACCGCTATGAGGCGATTTTTGTGGGGGAAGCCGGCGGCTGGGGCATTCCGGCTGCCTACGTTGACGGCTATGTCGGCGACAAGCTCTGTACGCAGATTGTCACGCGGCGGGCCGAAGGGTTGCGCAACGAAACTTATAACAGCGAAGTGGATATGTTTTCTGAAACCTTCCGCAGACAAAAAATATTTACGACCGACTGGAACGGCGACGGCATTGGCGAAGTGCCCTGCGAAGTTCTGATGAAAGGGCACCGGGCATCTGACACAAACGCGCTTTATTACACCGACTGGAAAATTTTCGTAAATGGTGCGTTCTCGGTAAAAGAAACTGCTTATGTCAACGAAAAAAGCGGTTACCGGCTGGTAATCCCGCCGGAATGGAAAACCCATGTGTCGGCCCAGCTCGCAACCGACCAGGATGAAATCGAATTCCACTGCATCACAGAAGATAACACGAGGGAAGATGAGCTGCTTCGGCTGCGAATTGGGATGAAAAGTGACATTAAGCAAAACAGTTTGAGGCAGGGATATTTTCGGGTGAATTTAACCGGGCAGATCGTCTACATGGCGAAAATCAACGTTGACACCGACTGCGAATACCGCCTCACCCGTGACCAATTGCTCAACAGCTTTCAGATATTGAAATAACACCTGCAGGCAGAAAGGATGAAACGCATGAGAAAAATACTGGACTGTGAAGACGAAGATACCATCCGCGAGTTTATTATCATCAACCTGCAGCGTTCGGGCTACGAGGTTTTCGCCGTTTCGAACGGGGAAGACGCCCTTAAGATGTTTGTGGAAGAAGGCGGCCGGTTCGATATTGCCCTTATCGATATTATGATGGAGGGGATCGACGGGTTCGCAGTCTGCCAGAGGCTGCGGGAGTACAGCGGTACCCTCGGCATCATTATGCTGACGGCCCGCACGCAGGAGATGGATAAGGTGCGCGGGTTGATGCTCGGCGCTGACGACTATGTCACAAAACCCTTCAGCCCGTCCGAGCTGGTGGCGCGGGTCGACGCGCGGCCGGCGGGGGCGGTCGACGCCTTCGCGGG
>CAYFRC010000221.1:2849-3138 GCA_964345325.1 uncultured Oscillospiraceae bacterium | reverse complement strand
CGCCCGGCGTGACGGTGAGGAACGCGCCGCCGCAGGCAGCGTGCACGCTCTCCGCCTCCAGGGGCGAACAGACGACGCCGTCGAGCCCCGCCTCCTTGGCGTTTTTCGCGTAGTCCGTCACCACGTCGCAGAGGGGCTTATCGATGAGCAGCTCCTTTTGCATGCGCTCCTGCGAGGTGGAGGTGAGCTGCGTCACGGCGATGAGCAGCGGGCGCGTTCCGTCCTCGCGCGTGAGCCCCTTGATTGCGGCGCGCATCATGTCGATGGTTCCGAAGGCGTGAAGGTTCGT
>CAYFRC010000221.1:0-2819 GCA_964345325.1 uncultured Oscillospiraceae bacterium | reverse complement strand
AAAAGGCGTCCAAAAACTCCAGCGTCTCTTTGCGGCTCGAAAAGTCGCAAGCCACGATTACGTCCCGCATTTTTTGTGTGCACCTCCTATGATGTCCTCCAGGCGTTCGATTCCGTATTCTTCCATTACCTTGGGCAAATCCGCGATGATGTCCCGCGCCGCGTAGGGCTCGATCAGGTTTATCGTGCCGACCTCGACCGCCGTCGCGCCGGCGAGCATCATTTCGATCACGTCCCTCGCGCTCGATACGCCGCCCAGCCCGATCACGGGGATGCGCACGGCGGCGTACACGTCGTACACCATGCGCAGCGCGACCGGGAATACACACGCGCCCGAAAGCCCGCCCGTGCGGTTGGCGAGGAGCGGCTTTCTGCGCTTCACGTCGATGCGCATGCCCAAGAGGGTGTTGATCAGCGCGATGCCGTCCGCGCCCGCCTCCTCTACCGCGCGGGCGATCGCGACGATGTCCGTCACGTTCGGCGTGAGCTTCACAAAGACGGGCTTTTCGCACACCGCCTTGACCGCGCGCGTGACGCGCGCCGCATCGTTCGCGTCGGTTCCGAAGCTCATGCCGCCGCCGTGTACGTTCGGGCAGGAGATGTTCAGCTCGATCGCGCTCACCTGCGGCTGCTTGTCCAACTTTTCGGCGCAGGCGACGTATTCGTCCACCGAAAAGCCGCTGACGTTTGCCAAAAGCGGCTTATGGTACACCTTTGCAAGCTTCGGAAGCTCCTCTCGGATCACGGCTTCCACGCCCGGATTTTGCAGCCCTACCGCATTCAGCATACCCGACGCGCATTCCGCGATGCGCGGGGTGGGGTTGCCGAAGCGCGGATGCAGCGTCGTGCCCTTGCAGGAAAACGCGCCGAGGCAGTTGATGTCGTATAAATCCGCAAACTCGTACCCGAAGCCGAAGGTGCCGCTGGCGGGGATTATGGGGTTGTCGAGCGCGATGCCCGAGAGCGTTACGCGCGTGTCTGCCATAGAATCTCCTCCTTTTCGAGCACGGGACCTTCCCTGCAGATGCGCTTTGCGCCCGCAAGCGTTTCGCAGCTGCAGCCCATGCACGCGCCGAAGCCGCAGCCCATGCGCTCCTCAAAGCTGTATTGCCCGCCCGTCTCGGATTTCGCGTGCACCGCCCGAAGCATCGGTTCGGGGCCGCAGGAATAGGTGTATGTATAGGAAAACTGCCCCATCGCGTCCGTCACAAAGCCCTTGACGCCGTAGCTGCCGTCTGCCGTCGTAACCACAACTTTGTCCGCAACGGAGGCGAATTCGCCTTCCATGAAAATCTCGTCGCGCGTATTGAAGCCCAGAATTGCGCCTACCCGCTTCCCCTCGCGCGCGAGCCGCCGCGCGAGTTCAAACATCGGCGGAATGCCGACGCCCCCGCCGATCAAAAGCGGCGCCGTGCCGGATTTTTCCGTCGAAAAGCCGTTGCCAAGCCCCGTCAAAAGGTTCAGCGTTTCGCCCTCGCGCATCTCCGCCATCTTCCGCGTGCCGTCGCCCACGACCTTGTAGACGATGCGCAGTATGTTTTCGTCTACGCTGCATACGGAAATGGGCCGCCTGAGGAAAAACCCGTCCAATTTGATATTCACAAACTGCCCCGCCCGCTCGATGTGCGCGCAGTCGCCCGAAAGCGTCATCGAAAAAACGCGCGGCGCGATCTCCCTGTTGGATTCAATCCGAAAATCGCTTTGCTTCATGCCTTCACGCTCCAAATACCTGAATTCCGTTTGCAACCGTGCGAACGCACCTTCCGAAAACGCGCATGCCCTCGAAGGGCGTGCTCTTCCCCATGGAGAGGAACGCTGCCGGCGAAATATTGTACTCCGCCGAAAGGTCGAACACCGTGTAATTCTCCGTCTCGGGGAGCTCGATCCCGAACCGCGCGCACGGCGCGCTGTGCATCAAATGCACGAGCCGTTCCAACGGGAGAACGCCTTCCCGCACGAGGTGCGTATACAGCAGCGGGAACGCCGTCTCCAGCCCGACGATGCCGTTGACGCTCTTCTGAAAGCCCCTGCCCTTTTCTTCGGCGGAGTGCGGCGCGTGGTCGGTCGCGATGATGTCGATCGTCCCGTCTGCAAGCCCCTCTACGATCGCGAGCCTGTCCGCTTCGTCCTGCAACGGCGGGTTCATCCGGTATCTGCCGCTGTCCGCCCGATCCGCATCCGTCAGGAGGATGTACTGCGGGCAGGTTTCGCAGGATACGTCCACGCCGTCTTTTTTCGCATCGCGGATGAGGGAAACGCTCTCCCTTGTGGAGATGTGGCAAACGTGGTACTTGCAGCCCGTTTCCTGCGCGAGGCGCAAATCCCTCTCCACGTGCCGCCACTCGCTCTCCCGTGCATCCTTCGCGGATTCGTCTTCGCAGTGCGCGCAGATGAGTTTCCCGAGCGTTTTTGCCTTTTCCATCGCCGCGCGCATGATATCCGCGCGCTGCACGCCGTGCCCGTCGTCCGAAAACGCGCAGACATACGGCGCGATCCCCTCCATGTCGGAGAGCACTTCGCCCTTTTCGCCGACGGTGATCGCGCCGTAGGGAACTACCTTCACGCGCGCGCCCTTTTCGATCGCTTGGCGCTCCTCCCGCAGGTGCGGCAAACTGTCCGGCACGGGCGAGAGGTTCGGCATCGCGCACACCGCGACGAAGCCGCCCGCTGCCGCTGCTGCGGTGCCCGTCGCAATCGTCTCCTTATAGGAAAAGCCCGGCTCCCTAAGATGCACATGCACATCCAGGAAACCGGGCAAACGGACATAACCTTCCATCAAAACCATCGTATATACCGCCTTTCGCGCGACGGAGGGCCTCC
>CAYFRC010000220.1:0-3143 GCA_964345325.1 uncultured Oscillospiraceae bacterium | reverse complement strand
AGCGTCGTCCCGCCGCGCCGCAGCCCGTCCATGATGCCCATGGGCGTTGCGACGATGAAATCGAGCGGGTGCGTGTGGATGAGGTGGTGGTTTCCCTCGACCAGTGTGATTTTGACGTCCGTCACGGGCCAGCCGTACATGCCCTGCTTGAGCGCGGTGGGAAGCGCCTGCCGCACCTGATTTTGGTACCTCTGCATGACGTCCTTTACCGGCACGACGCTTTCAAACACCACGCCGGAGCCGCGGGGGAGGGGTTCGATCCAAAATTTCATGACCGCCCAGCACGGCTTGGGCATCGTATAATCGACAAAGCCCGCTGCCGCGCGCGCGATGGTCTCCCGATAAATCACTTCCGGCGCGCCGAAGGATACGCCGATGCCATAGCGGTTCAGGAGCGTGTCCTCCAGAACTTCGAGCTGGATCGCGCCCATGATGCGGCACTGCATGTCCTTTCCGTCGGAAGAAAAGTGCACGTCGAGCAGCGGATCGCCGTCGCGAAGTTCGATGAGCGCCTTTTGAAGGGAAGCCCTCTGCGCTTCGTCCTTCGGCGAGACCTTTACCATCAATAGCGGGGACGAATACGCGCCGGAGACGACCTTTTTCGGCAGAAGCGCCGCATCTCCCAATACATCGCCCACGCGCACATCGCCGAGGCCGTATACCGCGCCGATGTCGCCCGTCTCCAAAATGCCCATATCCTCCCGCTTTCCGACGGCGGACAGCGAGCGAATCTGCGTCACCTTGCGCTGCACGCTCTTTTCCTCCGAAAACGCGCTGCGCGCGGGGAGAGACAGCGCGTCGCGGTTGCGCAGCGTGCCCGAATACATGCGCACGTGCGCGCACCGCCCCATGATCGCATCTTCCGTATCGATGGCGAACACGACGCCGCATAGCGGCGCATTTGCATCGCCCGACGGGGCGGGCAGGAGGGATATGATCGCGTCCCAAAGCGCTTCGATGCCGATGTCCCTGAGCGCGGAGCCGGTAAACACGGGCAGCGCCTCGCGCCGCGAAACGAGCCGCGCGAGCTTTTGCGAAAGCACGTCGGGCGCGTAGAGAATCCCGTCCATCCAGTCCGAAAGGGCTTGTTCGTCGTGCTCCGCGAGGCACTCCATCTTCTGCGCGTCCGTATCGCACAGGCAGGCGCCGCCCGTCAGGAGGCTGCGCATCTGCGCGACGGTTCGGGGGATGTCCGCGTTCTCGCGGTCGACCTTGTTGATGAAGGCGACCATGGGGATGTTTTCTTCCCGCAGGGCGGAAAACAGCAGCTCCGTCTGCGGCTGCACGCCCTCCGCGGCGCTTAAAAGCAGCACCGCGCCGTCGAGCGCCCACATGCTCCGTTCGACCTCGGCAGCGAAGTCGGCATGCCCGGGCGTGTCGATCAGATGCACCGAAGTGCCCTTCCACGAGAGCGTCACTGCGGTCGATTCCACCGAAATGCCGCGCCGCCGCTCGATGTCGAGCCTGTCCGTGTGCGCCGTTCCCGCGTCCACAAAACCTGTTTGGCGTATCGCGCCCGCGTGGGAGAGCAGCCTTTCGGAGAGCGTGGTTTTTCCCGCGTCCACATGGGCGAAGATGCCGATGTTGCGTATTTCTGCCATGCATCCCTCAGCCGAACGTGCGGCGGAACAGTTCGCAGTAATAGGCGACGAGCGGATATTTTGCGTCCGGCGCGATGCGGTGGTCGGGGCAGGGGATATAGCCGCCCAAATCGATCAGGGGTTTTAGCCGCTCGATCTCTTTTTCGACCGCCTTTTTGTCCTGCACGAACACGCGCTTGTCCATGCCGCCGACGCCGCGAAGTTCTCTTCCGTACTGCGCGCGCCACGGCGCGATCGACGCGTTCCACGTGCCGACCTCGATCGGGAACATCGTGTTCACGCCGTTTTCGAGCCAGATGGGCACGAGCTTGTCGATGCAGCCGTCGCAGTCGAGGGAGACGATGTCGATGCCGTGCGCGTTTGCGAGCGAGGTGATCTTTTTATAGTACGGCGCGACGACGCGGCGGAACAGCACGGGGCTCACCAAGGGGCCCGTCTTGAAGCAGATATCCTCCCAGAAATGCATGTAGTCAAAATTGATGCCGGTTTGAAGGAGCTTTTCCGTCACATAATAGCACAGGTTTGCGTTGCGCTCGACAAACTCCTCGTGGAGTTCCGGGTCGTCCGCGATCAGAAAGCTCAGCTCCTCGATGCCCATCACGTCGCGGATGTGGCCGTAGAGCGAGCCGGCGTGCAGCGCGAGCGGGGTATCCCTGTCCGCGTCCTCGGCGAGCGCCTTTTCTACCGCCGCCTTGTTTATGCGCTCCTCGCACTCCTGCATGCGCGGCAGGAAGATTTCCTCCCACGCCTCGCGGCCCGTGAGCAGCGTCCCGATCTCGGAAGGGATCGAAATGATGCCCGGTTTTACGCGGACGATGTGTCCGTTCGCGTCGGAGATGATCTTGCAGCCGTCCGGCTCCACCTCCAGCACCTTTTCCTCGAGCGCGGGATACAGCCCGAAATTGCCGCCCAGGGTGCTGTTCCAGTTAAAGTCAAAGCCGAGCTGCGCCATAATGGCGCGGTCGCCCACGCCGTTGTCGCCTACGCCGTTGCCGCGGTCGCTTGCGTAGTTATCGCTGTGCTCCTGCGAGATATAGCCCTCCGCCGCCCACTTTTCTACCGTTTCTTTCCAGTAGCCAAACGCCACAACGGGCATGCGGTCATAGTTCTCGTAATGGAGGATCGCCTTCACGCGCTCTCTGTTCGTCATGTCCGCATTCCTTCCCTTTCCGATATTTTCCTAATATAAATTATACTGAGTCGGCGCGGTTTCGTCAAGCCAAATTCACGCAAAAGCACACGGACGCTTTTCAGACGGAATGCGCCCGAATAAGTTCCGCGTAGTGGAAGCCGGAATCCTTGATCGTGCGCTGCAGCGTGTCAAAATCCACATGAATCAGCCCGAAGCGCGGCTCGTAGCCGTAGAGCCACTCCATATTGTCCAGCAGCGACCAGTGCTGGTATCCGATCACGGGGATGCCCTCGGATATCGCCTGCAACATGCTCTGTATATGTTCGTCCAGCGCGCGGATGCGCTCTGCATCGTGTACGAAGCCGTCCCCGGATAGAACGTCTTTGCAAGGCATGCCGTTTTCGGTGATG
>CAYFRC010000219.1:1201-3171 GCA_964345325.1 uncultured Oscillospiraceae bacterium | reverse complement strand
CAATAATCTCTTTTCTCAATACCTTGCTGGACTATCTTGTCATATTCCTCCTTTAGGTTGTCAATATCGTCCTTTGTGAGCGTTCCATCTTGCATCTTCTGACCCCACTTCTCATATAGCTTTTTAAGGTCGGTATTAATCAACTTCTCCAAGCCATATCGGACAACCGATTTTTGCATCATTTGGGCAAAGTCATTGGAAAAATCTTCTGCCGTACTTTGCATATCCATAAGTTTTGAAACAAAGTCGTCCCTCATTGAGGAGAAGGAGATTTGTGTCAAACTCTCGTTTATCTGCTGAGTGAGTTCTTCCAACTTGTCGGCTTGGTCGATATAATCATCCAACTTGTCGGCAACCGAATTACCATAACCACCCTTTCCCGTGTCTTTGATACGTTCCCAAATATCAACCGCACCGCCACGGAGTTTCTTCATCTCCTCGGGTGTCAAGTCCCAAAGATTGCCGCTAAAATTATCCTTGCCAGTAATCTTCTTTATGCGGCTTATCTCATCATCTGAGAAACCATTCCAATAATAGCTCCAAGAGTGGTGAGAACCGTGGTAGCCAGCCTGTTCTTGTGCTATCTTCTTGTAGTTATCGTTTTGCTCTTCTTGCAATTTGTACGCCTCTTTGTACGCTTCTACGGACTTCGCTCCACTTGAGTTCTTCATCGTGTCGTTTAAGTCCTCGATTGATTGTTGCAAACTCTTGTTTCTGTCTGAAAGGTTATTGATTGCTTCCTCTACCTTCTCGGCATTTGAGTTCGTAAACCATTGGCTCATACCCTTTGAAGAAAGCGCACCAAGAGAAAGAACACTTCCGAGTTTGCCCGTGATATTATCAAGAATACCACCGATTCCGTTTATAAGTGAGCCGCCAATTTGCTCAATAAACTTGCCGCTGAAAATGTTATCTATCAGCCCGTTTATTGCACTTAATACGGTATCAATTAAGCCTCCAGCGATTCCACCGATTCCTTGCTCTGCGATTGTATCAAGCAAAGTAAGAACCGCTCCAATAATCTGAGAAACCAAATCCGATTTACCTGCAAATGCTTTGCCAAGTACCTTTCCTATCGTGTCTGTAACTGCTTGCGTTGCCTTACCGCCATTAACCTTCTGGTCAAAGTTTACAAATGAGTTCCAAACACTCGAAATTGAGCCACTTTTCATATTGTTCAAAAGCGTATCAAGCGAGGTCAAAGTACCGCTAAGTTTCTGCGCTGAGTCGGTAACGTTGCTTTGTGCGCCTACGAGGTTGGCATCGGCATCTGCCAAGGCTTTTCTGTTGTTGTCGTTCTCTATCTGCGCATTGCCGAGTTTTCCCTTTGCATCAAGTTTTTGCATATCGTTTCCGCTCTTCATCGCCTTTTCATAGGCTTCCTGCGCTTCTGTCAAATTCTTACTTGATACATTTAGTTTCTCTTCTGCCTCGTTTCTCTTCTCTAGCTTCTGATTGTAGTCATTAATCAGTTTGCCAAGTTGTGAGAAATTAATATCTTTCCACTTGCTTGTGCCGTACTGATTGGATAACTCATTCATACGGGAAAGAAAGTCCTTTTGCTCTGTGAGTGGCTTTGCTTTGAAGGTATCAGTTTTTGAAAAGTCCTTCATTGTCTTCAAAATATCGGTCATTTGGTCTTTGAGTATTACACCAAATTCACCAAATACCTTTGCATAGTCAATTCTGCTTTCTATCTCGTTGGCTCTAACATTTCCAACTTGCTTCGCCTTCTCAGCTTGCAAAGTCTTCACCTTGTAGGTGTCGCCCTGTGATTCTGCCTCCTTTATCTTCGCATCGTATTCCCTAGCGATTGCAAGTTGTTGCTCCTTGAAAGTTCCGTATTCCTTCAGATAGTCATAAAGGCTTTGCGTCTTCTGCTTCAACTGCGCCAAGTCGTAAGCGTTCTCCTTTGCTTCCAAGGCTTCATATTTTGCGTTTATGAGTGCCTTCTGGTCGCTTGTGAGTGT
>CAYFRC010000219.1:841-1191 GCA_964345325.1 uncultured Oscillospiraceae bacterium | reverse complement strand
GAATCCCTCCTTTTTCTTGTTGTCGGGGTTCTTGTCGTATGCTTGTTTGGCTGCTGCGATATTCGTTTGAAGCAAGCTCTTTTGCTCTTCCTCGATTGCGTGTTTCTGTTTCTCGTAATCTAGTTTATGCTGAGCCGCTTCCTTCTCGCTTGCGCTTTCAAGTCGTGAAATGCCAGCCTCTTTTTCCGCTATATACAAATCCCACTTTACCTTTTCGGCAGCTGCCAATTTCTTTGCCTCCTGCTCGGCTTCTGTTTCACGGAAATTTCTCTGTTGCTCCTGTAACTGCTTCAACTTGTTTTTGCCGCTGCCATCATCTATAGAGTTAATATGTCCGATTGCAAGTGCTT
>CAYFRC010000219.1:0-818 GCA_964345325.1 uncultured Oscillospiraceae bacterium | reverse complement strand
CATAGCCTTGCCCGCTGAGTTTGAGCCGTATTTCTTCAAGCTCTCTTTATAGATAGCTTGCAAGCGGTCTTGTATGTTCTTTCTTCTTTTGTCATTGTAATCCTTTACAGAAATACCCATTCCGTTAAAGTGATTATCCCACCAAGAATTTTCGTTCAAGCCGTTCATAACGTTGTTAAGGTTCAACGTCTTTCCCCTACCCTTTTGATATTGTGGTAATAATGCGCTTCCCTTGTTGTCTGCTCCGCCAAATAACTTGTATATGGTTGCATTCTTGATAGCATTATCTACGGTGTTTATCCATTGAAGGGCAGATTTAAGCGAGTTCTTTATGGTTGTACTGAAATTGCCGATACCCTTAATTGCACCACTACAACTTTCTAGGAAATTCGCATAGGCTGGGGTAAGGTTCACGTTCACCTCGTGCGCTAGTGCTCGCTTTGCATTCGCAAGGCGTTTCTCCTGATTCTCCAATTTACTTTCTGCGCTTGCAAGCGTTTTCGCTGCGCTCGCTTCATCATCCAAGCCGCCTTGCATCTGCTTTATATCAGCCGCACCTTGCACGAATACCTTTGCAAGGGAAGCCTGTCTTTTACCAAGGAGACTTGTAAGGAGTGCATTCATTTCGTGAGATTTCGCCAAGTTTTGCAGTGCTTTTGTCGCACCCACTACGCTCGGGTTGTACTCGTTCTTTGATTGTGCGGAAAGTCGGGTCATCATCATAACGTATGCGCTTGCCGCCTCGCTTGCGCTGCCAAACGTGCTTGTGCCATAGCTTGTGGCGGCTGCGAGTTCTTTAAAAGAAACGCCAGCGTTTT
>CAYFRC010000218.1:0-3173 GCA_964345325.1 uncultured Oscillospiraceae bacterium | reverse complement strand
TATCGCGAGCTTGGGCACGCATGGCGAAACGAGCCGGAGTCCGATTACGCGCAGGAGCAGATCGACCGCGTTCTGAAGCCGCTCTGCGGCGCAGAGTTCGTGCCGTTCCGCGAACGAAACGAATGGGTGAGGAAACTGAAATACGGAAAAGGAGCGAAGAAATGACGAGAAAAAGAGCCGCTAAGCTACTGATGGCGCGTGGGTGCAGCCGGAACTGTGCAAATTCTCTTATGCGCGCAAAGCCTCCCGGGCATAGCAATGAGAGTCATTACATCCGCATTACATTGGCTCGCCGTCTGCGAGATAGCGCTTCAGCGTCACGGGGTCCATGTGGTCATCGTGCGCGTGGGAAATCAAAACCGCATCCGGCTTCAGGGAATGGAGCGTACACGGCGCGGGATATTGGCGCCGCCATAGGAGATCGCCTTTATCCACCGAGTCCGAAAGATATGGGTCGGTCACGATGCGCGTCGTTCCGCATTCGATCAAAAAACAGCATTGCCCGAGATACGTACATTTCATGGAAATCCTTCCTCCCTTTTTGTAAGCCATTCGACTGCCCGCGCGATGCGCCGATGCACCTCAAAAAAATGGTTGCCGTTGTTCCATTCAAAAGTTCCGTTTTCCTCGAACAGGGAGGCGATCTTCTGCGCATTTTCGCCGTTTCCCTCCATGCCGCGCGCATGCTTCTTTTCCTCCGCTTTCCCGAGCGAAAGATAGACCCTTGCCTTCGGCACGGGCGTATTCAGCGCGTATCCGAGGAACCCGGGGTACCACATCGATCCGGAGACGCTCGCCGCCAAATCGATTTCGGGGCACGAAAACAAAGCGTACATGGCAAACAGCCCGCCCAGGGAATAGCCGATCACGCCGAGCTTCTGAAACGTCGGCACTTTTTCCCGCAAAAAGGGCATAGCACCTTCCCGCAAAAAAGAAAGCGTTTTGTCCGCGCCGCCGGAAAACCGCCCGAGCGCCTGCCATGGCGAATACTCCGTGTCCCAATCGGCATCTTCAAATGCGAGCATCGCGATCGGCTCTGTGCGCGCCTTTTCGCATGCCTCTGCAACGCCTTGCAGGGCTTCTTCCCCGCCGAACGCGGTGAAAAAGGCATGTTCGATTTTATCCGTGTCTTTTGCGCGATACAGAAAGCATGCCCTTTCCTCAACAAGGACTTTTTCGATGCTGCCATTCATCCGCATCCCTCCCCGAATCGGGCATTCATACCCTAATGTTTCTTATACCCCGTTCAGGGAATCCTCGACGGCCTTTTTGATGGCGACGCCGGATACGGTTGCGCCGGAAACGCCGTCCACTTGCAGGCTCTGCTTTTCTATGATTCGGTCCAAAATCGCTTCCGCCGCCGCACCCTTTCCGTTAAAGTGCTCGAGCAGGTCGATCTGTGTGATTTTTCCCTGCTGTATAGTCGTTTCAACGGATACCTTGACCGGAAAAATCGCATAGTTTCCGAGATACTTGCCGTCTTCGATTTTCCCTATGTCTATCTCTTCGATAGGAAGCGCCACCGCATCGGAAACAATCTTTCTTGAGGCGATCTGAAAGCCTGCAAAGCCGATGATAATCAGAACGACCAAGGCAACGGCGATTTTCTGAAACATCTTCATGTTCTATTGATTCTCTCCTTTCGCATATCGAACCAGCGGTTCGATGGATTTCCTGTCTATGAAACTGACCTTCCCGCCATAGCTTTCGATGAGTTGATCCGCGTCTTTCGGCAAATCCTTCTCAGACTTTGTTTTCATGTACTTGACAAGCATCCACATCATTGCTTTGTGCTTGATGCCCATCTTGCCGTAGTCGAGTACCCCGCGCAGGAAAAAAACCTTTGTTTTCTCAATGGCGGAACCCATGACCTTCGATAGATCGCCATACAGCTTGTCTCGGTTTTCCCGGTCTTCCATGTCCGCTATCCCGACGATGAAAAAGACGTATTGTTTCTCGGGGTATTTTTCTATGAGCGGAACCAGCTGCTTCGGCGCCTTGAATACTCCGGCATAGACGCCTTCCCCCACGGCGATGAGATCGTAGTCCTCGATGTCGTATTTCCCAATGTTGTCGATGGTGTCGCATTGAGCGGACAATTCTTCCTGAATCCAGCGGGCGTATTGTTCCGTGCTGCCGTATTGCGAGCGATACAGGATTAACGATTTCATAGAAAAAACCTCCCTTTCATAAAAACGGTCTCGGTAGCTACATATACTTTCGAAGCTATAGTGCAGCGATTTGTTCCGCGATCTCCCAAATGCCCTTGCCGTCTGTGTGAATCTTTATCGTATCGAGCTTCTCGTATAAGGGAATCCTTGCTACGCTCCGTTCTATGATGTCGGCAGAACGAATGGCGCTGTCGATGTCTTTTTGAAGCCTTTCTCGAAGCGTCTTGGGATCGCACAAAAGGGATATGGGTACGACCCTGCAACTCTCCGTATCGATGTTTTTCAAAATAGAATCGATGATGCCCTGCATGTGCATCACCCAGCAAAATACGACGTTTTCATATACCGAGCAGCGGATGAACTGGTTGAGCAGAAAGCAGATGTTCTGCTCGACCATCGCCCTTGTCTCCTCCGTGACGTGAAACGGATGGGCGTCCCAGCACCAGTCGCCGTCCAAAAAGACGCAGTTCGGCAGCATCTTTTTCAGCGCCTGACATACAGCTGTCTTTCCGACGCCCATCGTTCCGCCGATAAGATATACCGTTTTCATGGCGCGCCGCCTCATTTCGTATGCTCTGTCAATGCCTGCTCTGCGCCGGGAAATAACATTCCATCGGCGTGGGCGTTCCACCTTTCGCCCGCCAAAGCACCTCATGTTTCAAGTGCAGTATACATCCTTCCGCACAAATTGTCAACGTCGAGCGCGCGCGAGTTCCTTGACGGAAGCAATACAGAATGCTATAATTATTCTGTGGAATTATCGATATGGAGGATATAACCATGGCGGCAATCGGTGTAGATATCGGAGGCACATCCATTAAGATGGCGCTCATCCAGAACAATACGGAAATCCTGCAGAAGACGAGTTTCCCGTTCGACAAAGACCCCTATGCGACGGCTGCAAACATCGTCCGCATGGTCAAGAACATGCGCGCTTTATCGCCTAATGCAAAGGTCGGCATTTCCTGCGCAGGCAGCATCGACAACGGCGTGATTTGGGCG
>CAYFRC010000217.1:269-3179 GCA_964345325.1 uncultured Oscillospiraceae bacterium | reverse complement strand
CCTGCTGAACGCCCTCGATCTGGTCGATCACGGTGTAGTGAAAGGTGTTGAGCTGCCCGGTGATCCTCGCGCCGGAGAAATCGGCAAGCGAAGTGGCCGCCGCATAGGGGCCGTCCTTCTTGACCACGATCACAAGGTCGCTCTTGTAGTAGGGATCGGAAAAGTCGATCGTTAGCTTGCGCTCCTCGGTGGGGCTCATGCCGGCGACGATCACATCGATCTTGCCGGAGACGAGCGCCATGATCAGGCCGTCCCACTCGGTCTTGACAATCTCAATTTCATAGCCGAGGGACTCGGCGATGCGCTTGGCGATGCGCACATCGTAGCCGTCGGCGTAGCCGCCGCCCTCGATCGGCAGCGCCTCCGCCGTCTCTTCCGTCTGCGTCCAGTTGAAGGGCGCGTAGTTGCACTCCATGCCCACGCGCAGCACCTCCGCCGAGGCAATGCCCGCCAGCATCATCAGCACAAGCATCGCACAAATCATCCTTTTCATGGCCAATTCCTCCCTCAAATCCCGATGATGCGCAAAAAGCGGCCGCAGCACGCGCTACAACCGCTGAATATACAGATATCTCTGTATCATCCGGCAATAGCGCTCCACCTCATGTCGGTGGCAGTCGACCGGATATTGTCCGATCGCCCAACGCGAACTCCTTCAAGCGAATTCGCATTTCGGCGGCATCCCCTTTTGCGCGGGTTCGAGGCCGCTTGAACGGCTCCCCCGCGCGACTCATGAACGACCGCGCCTCTAATTGCTAGGTATTCTAACCTTGTGGGTATCATACGCAAGAAATTGCGCTTTGTCAAGCGCATTCCCGCAAATTAATTGCCAACCATGACATTCAATATCTCGACATCGGTCGATTTCATGCCGTCGCGCCCCATGCGGCCGATGTTGGCAATCGTCTCCTCGATGTCGCGCCCGACAAGGCCGTCGCCGATCGGAAAGGTCTTGCCGTTCATTGCCATCCGGTAGGAAAGCGTGCCCGCGTTGACGGCGGAGGCGATCTTGGCCGCGCACGAGCTCTTGGCCCCGTCGCAGACAATGCCGCCGACATTGCAAAGGGTGTTGGTGATTGTCATGCAGATCTGCTCGTAGGAGCCGTCGTCGAGGAAGGCGATGCCCGCCGCCGCGCCGCAGGCCGCGCTGACCGCGCCGCAGAACGCGGAGAGATTGCCGATGTGCCGCTTGATATGCACCGAAAGCAGATTCGCCATCGCAAGCGCGCGGAAGAGCGTCTCCGGGCTCTTGTTCCAAG
This sequence comes from uncultured Oscillospiraceae bacterium, assembly GCA_964345325.1. Classification (GTDB taxonomy): domain Bacteria; phylum Bacillota; class Clostridia; order Christensenellales; family Aristaeellaceae; genus CAYFRC01. The sequence continues at coordinate 1,920 of CAYFRC010000217.1, read as the reverse complement.
TGCGCGCGTATTCGACCACCGGCAGCGCCACCGTCATGCCCTGATTGCCGCTGCCGGAGTTGATCACCACCGGCATGCTGCAGCCGTTCATGCGCGCATCCGAGCCGGCGGCGGCGCGGGCGGCGGCGCGGCCCTCGACCTTCTCGCCCTCGATGGTCATCAGAAGTTTTCCAACCTCGGCGCCATAGCCGCCCTTGAGGCCCTCATCGGATATGGCTGTGTTGAGCTCCACCTGCCTTGCGAGGATCGGCTCGACATCCCGTATCGCCACCTCGCGCGCAAAGTTGTAAATGCCCTCGACGCTCAAAAGCGATTTGTCCACCTGCTCAAGCGCGCCGGCGCCGTCCTCGGCGCGGAGTATCTCCTCGCCGTCCTTCACCATGTGGGTGATGTTCGTGTGCTCGTGCTCAACGGTGATCGAGGCCGTGTGCCCCCCGCCCGTGGCCTCGATGCGTATGAAGAGATTGTCCTTGCCCTCGACATAGCGCGCATCGCAGAAGCCCGCCGCGATCAGCTCCTTCGCGCGGGCGATGTCGGCATCGGTCACCGGCGTCAGCACCTCGTATTGCAGATCGGCGTTTCCGCCTACGCAGCCGAGCGTCGCCGCCGCCTCGATGCCGCGCTGGCCGCCGGAATTGGGCACGATCACGCTCTTGACATTCTTGATGATGTTGCCGCTCAGGTGCGCGGTGATGTGCTCGGGAAAGCTGCCGAGGAGATCGCGCGCCTTCGCGGCGGCAAAAGCGATGGCGATCGGCTCCGTACAGCCCAGCGCCGGCATCAACTCGTGCCGGAGCACCTCTATATAGCTACCATATGTCTGTCTGTCCATGCGCAAACCCCCTCCGGAATTGCAATTTTCTTTTTATAGCGTGCGAAAGGTGCTGATGTCCTTCCGCAGAAATTCGATCGCGGCTTCGCGGTCGCCGTCCCGTATGCTGCGCACAATCTCCAGATGCAGCGCCGAGGGCTGCATGAAGGAGCCGTCGCGCCAGCGCTCCGGGTAGAGCTGCAGATAGGCGCGCATCGAGGTGTTCAGCGCCGTGCGCAACTGGCCGTAAATGTATTCATTTTCAGAAAAGGAGGCAAGCGTCAGGTGAAAATTCATCGTGCCGCTCCAGTAATCCTTGCTATCGCTGCGGGTGAGAAAGAGGAATTCATTCTCGACGATGCTCTCAAGCCGGCAGATCTGTGTGGGCGTGATATCGTCAAAGCTCTCCGTCAGGCAGCCGCACTCCACCATCGTGCGCAGGGCCAGTATATCGCGTATATTGCGCTCGCTCAGGCGAACCACCGCATAACCCTGGCGCGGGATGCTTTTCAAAACCCCCTGCGAGCACAATTCCACCAGCGCCTCGCGAACGGGGGATTTCGATACGCCGAATCTCTCCGTCAGCTGCTTCTCGCTGATGATGCTTTCCACCCGAAATTTGAGGCACATACCGGACGCATGTTCCTCGCGCTCCCGATCACGGAGCTGGCGAAGAAATACGGCAGCATGCAGATGAAGAATATCGCAGCGCTCGGCATGAGTGCCGGCGTGCTGGGATTCCCGGAAGAACCATTCTACGGCTTCATCGCCGACCGCTTTGCGAAGAAGGGCGATGAAATCATTTCTAAAAACAAAGCGATCTTCAAGGACGGCTATGAT
>CAYFRC010000217.1:0-259 GCA_964345325.1 uncultured Oscillospiraceae bacterium | reverse complement strand
TCAAAACGGCAGCATAGACCCTGTCTTTGAGCGTACCGCTGGTCATATCAGAATACCGAGCCGCATTCGGCTTCCTCTCCGTCGAAATGTGCCTCATGGCATCTATATCTTACGCGAAATGGGCCTTCTTGTCAATCCATCTGTGCGGAGAGCGCATTTCTTAATATGGTCACGGTCGTCGGTGGCATTTGTGGTCGGTTTTATGCAACCCTGTATTCCTTATGTTTAATAAATATCTGAAATTCCCCGTATTAACAAG
>CAYFRC010000216.1:0-3203 GCA_964345325.1 uncultured Oscillospiraceae bacterium | reverse complement strand
TAAGTTAAAAAAACAATTAGATATTATTAATGGTAATCCAGAGGTGAATTTTATAGCTACTGGTTCGGATAAGGTGCAGGGACCCTATGGTACACATGTAAAAAATAATATCTATAAGTTAAATATTTTAAATTATTTGTTTAAAAGCCGTATAAGTACACCGACTGTTTTAGCACACAAAGAAACTCTTATAAGAAATGGACTTTTTAATGAAAATTATAAATACGCTGAGGATGAAGAGCTTTTTATGAAAATAATCAACGAAAAGAAAGCCTACTTTATATCAGAACCATTAGTAACACTCGCTTCAAAAAGAGTTTTTGGAGATAAGGGGTTATCTTCCAATTTAAAAGAAATGCATAACGGAAGAAAGAGGAATTTAAAAATATCATACAACGATAATTTAATAACAAAAAAACAATATCAACTCCTACGGGGATTGGAGCATGTAAAGTATTCAAGAAGGGTATTTATAACTAAATATAATAAGATAAAAAGAAGATGGTAATTTTTGATAAAAGCCAAGCTTTACTATTTATAAAAATAAGGAGATAGTTCATGCGAAAAGTAGGTACAGGTATAGACGTTGTAATAATGTGGGTAGATGGAAATGATCCTAAGTGGAAGAAAGAGCGTGATAGATACGCAAGTGGCCGTAGTGATGAGGACAATCAAGATAAACGCTTTCGTGATTGGGATAATTTAAAGTACGTGTTTCGAGGAATAGAGTTTAATATGCCTTGGATTAGAAAAGTACATTTAGTTACGTATGGGCATTTGCCCAAATGGCTCAACTTGTCTAATGAAAAATTACATGTAGTACTTCACAGTGACTATATTCCGTCACAGTTTCTTCCTACTTTTAATTCACGCGCTATTCAGCTAAATCTTCATCGTATTGGAACCCTATCCGAACAGTTTATCATGTTCAATGACGACATGTTTGTTGTAAGGCCAGTAGATCGAAACCTTTTTTTTTCTAACTCTGGGTTGCCTGTAGAGCAAGCAGGTTTTACTATTCCACACTCAGCAGAAGTTGGTGATATCTGGAGCTATACCAAAATTTCTAATAGTGCCGCACTAAACATGAACTTCACGGCTAGAGATGTTCTTGCTAAAAATTGGAAAAAATACTTCTCTTTGAAGAATGGCATGCGGTCTGTTGCGCAGAATATTGCTCTTTTGCCATTCTCATTTCACATTATTAATTCTCATGCTACTCCACATTTTCCAGCAGCTCTTTTAAAAAGCACGTATAATGACATTTGGGGTGTGTATGAAGAGCTTTTAACAGAGACAAGTTCACACCGCTTTCGTAGTCCACTAGATGTCAGTGATGCGCTTATAAGGCAGTGGCAGTTGGCTACAGGGAATTTTATTCCAGGTAATATACTGAGCCGTTCCGCATATGTGAGCAGATTCCCAGAGGATATCCCAAAACTAGAGAGGGCACTTCAAAATAGAAGAATGAAGCAAGTTTGCATAAATGACCATGAGGTTAAGGGGGATTTTGAAGACGCAAAAGAAGCGGTAAACAAACTTTTGGAGAATATCCTACCTATAAAATCATCTTTCGAATTGTAGATCAGTATGAGGACAAGTCAAACAATCAAAAATATTTCTGTGGCATTAATTCTGGGTGTAGTTGTAACCTTAATGAATTTTATATCACAACGTTATTTTGTGAAATATCTCGGCACGGAATATCTTGGCCTTAATAGTGTATTCGTTAGTATTATGGGAATGTTATCTTTAGCTGAGCTAGGCTTAGGGAGTGCAATAACATATCACCTGTATAAACCTTTACATAACAATGATAAAAAACAAATTTCTTCGTATGTAAATTTTTATAAAAATGGATATAGATTAATCGCTTTAAGTATATTGCTAATTAGTGCACTCCTAGCACCCTTTGTGCCTTTTTTTGTAGGTGCTACAAGTATAAACATTAATATTTATTTTATTTTTTATCTTTTTGTGTTTAATACGTTGTTGACGTATTTATTATCATATAAACGTTCTGTTCTTTATGCAGATCAAAAAAACTATGTAATAAATATTGTACATTTCTCTACTGTTCTTTTCATAACCCTTATTCAAATACTGATTTTAATTTATACAAAGAATTATTACCTTTTTCTTGGTATTAAAATTATTGGAACGATCATTGAAAACATAATCTTAAACAAAATAGTTGACAATAGATACTCTTTAAGTAGTACTCCGGAAAAACTAACTCCTAAAATTAAAAAAGGAATTTATAAAAATATATACGGGCTACTTTACCATAATTTAGGTAGCTTTGTGCGTAGAGGTATTCCAACTATTATAATATCGACATTTTTGGGACTATATGCAGCTGGTCTATACGCCAATTACTTCTTAATTAAAAGCACAATAGATATGCTTTTCTTAAACATTACAGCTAGCATAAAAGCAAGTGTAGGTAATCTTTTGGTTGATAAGGATGCGAAGGGGAGTTTTTTAGTTTTCAAGCGGTTGCAGTTTGCTGGCAGGTTCATGGTAACTTTGTGGGTCAGCTTTTTTTTAGTTGCCAGTAATGCATTTATTACCTTATGGTTAGGTAAAAACTTTGTATATCCCACACTTGTTGTGTTACTTTATTCTATCTATATTTATTTAGATCTTTCTAAGTGGACAGGTTATACAAATTTTAAAGAGGCTGCTGGGATTTTCTATGAAGACAGGTACGTTGCACTAGCACAACTAGTTTTTAACATCGGCATATCTTTGATTTTAGTAAAACCGCTAGGCGTTGCTGGTGTTATGATAGGCAGCATAGTAGGTGCATTAATTCCCTACTTTACTGCTTATCCAAAATATGTTTATAAAAATGTTCTAGGCAGGGATTATAAAGAATATATAAGAGTAACGATTACTGGCGTTGTGACAACTTGGACTATAGTAGGTGTAACCTTTTTTCTAAGTACCTTTATTGAGTATGATAATTTATGGATAAACCTCTTAGTTAAAGCGTTAATAGGTATAGTTACACCTTTTATATTATTAGTTATAATTTATCATAAAACTGCAGAGTTTAAATATTTTATTAATCTACTTAAAAATATTCTTAAAAATAGAAATAATAGATTAAAACGAGTGAGAAACGAAAGATAACTACGGTAGGTAGCTTGAGCTACGATGGGGAAGGGGGGCGGGTTTTAAACCATAACCCTTTACGT
>CAYFRC010000215.1:0-3209 GCA_964345325.1 uncultured Oscillospiraceae bacterium | reverse complement strand
AAATGATCATGCCTACATAGGGCGTGGCGTAGCTCACGATGACCGCGACGTACACGAGCGTCGGCACGAGGCTGATGAGCAGCACGCTGCACGCCGCAAGAAATTTCCCGAGCACGATCGACGTGATTGTGACGGGGGATGTGAGCAGCAATTGGTCCGTCTTCGTGCGCCGTTCCTCGCTCAGAAGGCGCATCGTGTAAAACGGCGCAATCAGCATGAAGATGTAGTTCATCGAGCCGAACATGCTCGAGAGGTCGCTCGATCCGGATAAGATATTATACACGTAGAAAAACGCGCCGCCGAGCAACAGAAATGTGCCCACGAGCACCGAGCCCATCGGCGTAAGGAAGTATTGTTTCAGTTCTCTTTTCCAAACAGCCAGCATTGCCTCACGCCTCCTCTTCGTCGCTGGTCAGCTGCAGGAAGATGTCCTCCAGCTCGATATCCATGGCGCGCAGCATGAGGATGGGATATCCCGCCTTCGCCATGGTGTGAAAGATCGTCCTGCGCAAATCGGTCGCGCGCGCGGATTCGACGATGAAATCGGTCGAGCCCGCTTCCTTGCTGCCCACCGCTTCGATGGACTTTACGCCATCGATGGCGCGGATGGTCTTCTGTACGTCGCGCTCGGGGCCTTCCACGCGGATGCGCAGGCGGAACGAGTCCGAAATGCCCTTCGTCAGGTTGTCGAGCGTGTCCTGCGCGACGATCTTGCCCTGGTTGATGATGACCACGCGCTCGCACACGTCCTGCACCTCGTGGAGGATGTGGCTGGAAAGCACGATCGTGTGCTCGCTGCCGAGCTCTTTGATGAGCTGGCGAATCTCGATGATCTGCCGGGGGTCGAGGCCTACCGTCGGTTCGTCCAGGATGATGGTATCGGGGTTCCCGACCAGCGCCTGCGCGATGCCCACGCGCTGCCTATAGCCCTTGGAAAGGTTCTTGATGAGGCGCTTGCGGTGCTCCGTGATGCGCACGAGCTCCGTGATGTCGTCCAGATGCGACTTTACGTGCTTTGCGGAAACGTCCTTGATGGCGCAGACGAATTGCAGATATTCGTCCACCGTCATATCCACGTACAGCGGCGGAATCTCGGGGAGATAGCCTATCCGCTTTTTGACCTCTCTGGGTTCCTCCAAAATGTCGTGCCCGTCCACGAGCACGCGCCCGCTCGTCGCCGAGATATACCCCGTCACGATGTTCATCGTGGTGGTTTTACCCGCGCCGTTGCGCCCGAGGAAGCCTAAAATCTCACCCTTGTTGATGGTGAAGGAGGCATCCTGCACGGCGTACTTGGAGCCGTATTTCTTGGATAGATTTTGAATCTCAATCATTTCGCGCATTCCTCTCCTCTCTGTGTGTCCTATTATAACAAATCCGCGCCCGCAGTTTTTAGATAGATTATGAATAAACTGTGAACAACGCGCGCGACATCATTCGCGCGCGTTGTTTCGTTCGATTTCCGAGGTGGCGAGCTTGTCGCAGCGGTTGTTCATTTCATCATCCGCGTGCCCGCGCACCTTGACCCATTCGATTTTGTGCGTAAAATGGAACTCCAGGAGCTTTTGCCAAAGGTCGGGGTTCAACACGGGCTGCTTCTCCTTGCCGCGCACCCAGCCCTTCTTCTGCCAGCCGAACACCCAGCCTTTCGTAAAGCCGTCGATGAGATACGAGCTGTCCGAGCACAATTTCACCTCGCACGGCTCCTTAAGCGCGCCGAGTGCTTCGATAGCCGCCGTCAGTTCCATGCGGTTGTTCGTCGTATGCGGGGAAAAGCCGCTCATTTCTTTTTTGTGCTTTCCGTACAGCAGCACCGCGCCCCAGCCTCCGGGGCCCGGGTTCCCCGAACATGCGCCGTCCGTATAAATCGTAACCTGTTTCATCCGTTCAGTCCTCTTGCAGCGCGCGGCGCATTTTTTCGATGACGCGCTTTTCCATGCGCGACACGCTCATCTGCGATATGCCGATCTTCTGCGCCGTCTCGCGCTGGCTTAAGCTCTCGTGAAAGCGCAACTCGATCAAGCGCCGCTCCGTGTTGTTTAAGAGCCGCATCGCCGATTGCAGCATATCCTTTGTTTCCAATTCCGCAAAGCCGCCCTCGTCCGTCGGAATGTTGGAAAGCGCATCGGAATCGTCCGCACCCGATGCGGTTGCGGCGCCGTCCGCCTCCATGGCTTCCAGAATCAAATCCTCCGAAACGCCCATCTCCCGCGCGATTTCGGAAACCGTCGGGCCTCGCATGAGCTGCTGCGAAAGCTTCGCCTCCGCCTTGCGCATTTTAATGAGCGTTTCCCTGCTGCGCCGGGGCACGCGAATGGGCTTCGCGTTGTCGCGCAGCCAGTTTTTCACCTCGCCGACAACCGTCGGCGTCGCAAAGGTGGAAAAGAGGTTCCCCATCTCGGGATCGAAGCGCTCCGCCGCTTTCAGCAGCGCGAGGGATGCCACCTGCAACAAATCGTCGTATTCCACGCCGCGCCCGGCGAAGCGTCGGGCGGCGATTTGTGCGATCTGCGTGTGCGCTGTGAACAGCGCGTCGCGCCTTTCTCTACTCATGGTATTTCGTGAGGGTAATGCTTTTCCCCTCCATCACGACTTCGTCCGCAAACGCCTCCAAGACATCGTGGATGACCGCTTCCGGAAGCGCGTTTTTACTGCAGGCACGCGGACAAGCTACCGCCGCGATCCTGACTACGACCGCTTTTTCCAAAAAATCGTACTCCAAAGAGACCTGCCTGCAGCCGCTCTTCTCGGCGAGGAAGCCGAACGCCTCCTCGACTGCCTGCAGCATGTCCTCCAAACTGTCTACGGAAAGGTTTGCCCGCGCGAGTACGCCCGATGTCGTCATGCGGATGACCAGAAGCATCTGCTTTTGCGCGGGCAGCGTGAGATTGACCCTCTTCTCCATAGCCCTACGCGAGGCCGATCGCCTCGGCAACCTCTTGCATGCCCAAAAGCGTCTCCTGCATCACGTCGTCCAGCGGCATCCCGAGCATCTCCGCGCCCTTTTCGACCACCTCGCGGTTGACGCCCGCCGCAAACGACTTCGACTTGAACTTCTTCTTGAGCGATTTTACGTCCATATCCATGACGGAGCGGGACGGGCGCATGAGCGCGGCGGCGTTGATGAGCCCCGTCAATTCGTCTATGGTGTAGAGCGTCTTTTCCATGTCCGTCTTGGGCTCGATGTCTGCGCAAAGCCCCCAACCGTG
>CAYFRC010000214.1:0-3251 GCA_964345325.1 uncultured Oscillospiraceae bacterium | reverse complement strand
GGGAGATTTGATCCTATGGCGAAGACAAAGGGAGAAATTCGGCTCAACACGGACACGGGCTTTCTGAAACTGCTCGCGATCTTCTTTATGGCGATAGACCACGCGGGCAAGGCGCTCTTTCCGCAGTACTATATCCTGCGCATCATCGGGCGGCTCGCGTTTCCGCTGTTTGCCTATTGTCTGACGGTCGGCTGCTGCTACACGCACAGTATGCCGAAGTATATCCTGCGCGTGGCGCTGCTCGCGATCCTTTCGCAGCCGATCTACGCGGTCGCCCTAAGCCACACGACGCCCGCGATGAACGCGATCATGGAAAGCGGCGAATGGACGGCGCGAAACGCATGGGTGTTTTACGCGCAGAGCTGGTCGCATCCGTCGATCCTGCTTTCGATCCTCTACGGGCTGTTCGTTTTGTGGTCGCTGCGGGAGGAAAAATACATCGCCACGGCACTTTTGCTGCTCGGCCTATTGTACCTGCACCCGTACCTCGATTACGGGTGGAAGGGCATCGTGCTGATGGCGCTGTTCTATCTGTTTCGGGAGAAGCCGCTCACGTCGCTCGTGTGGGTCGGCGGCTTTATGCTTTGGTGGGGCATTTCTTCGGGCGGCGGATACAGCCTGTTCGGCGTCCGCTTCGGCATACAGGCCTTCGCGGTATTCGCGCTGCCCCTCATCTATATCCCGACATCCACGGGCATCAAGGGCGGCAAGTGGCTCTTCTATCTGTTCTACCCCGCGCACCTCATCGTGATTGCTGTACTCAGGCACTTCCTGTGACGGAGAGAGGGGAGCATATCATGAAGAAAGTATTGCTTCTTGCACTGGCTTTGGCTCTTTTCTGTAGCGAGCCCGCCCTTGCGGAGATCGACGCGCCCGCGCTGAAAAATCCGCAGGAGCGGTACGATTGGATTATGGATTCCACGGACGGAAGCGAGCAACTTGTCTTTATGCTGCTCGATTCCGCGAACGACGAGCAGGAGAGCATCGACCGATTCGGAAGACTCACCACGCACATGGCATTTGTGGACGATAACGGCAAAACCGTGTTCGTCAACAGCATTTCGCAGCAGGTTACGGACGCGGGGAACGTGCAGATCATCTATACTTCGATGTATGAGGACGTAACGATGTATACCACGCCCTACGCGACGGTAAAGTGGGAAAGCGGAAGAATAGCGGATATCACCGCCGGACAGGACAAAGAGAGCTTCGACTGGACGTGGGAAAGCTACCGCTTCCCGTTTGCGACCCTGACCCGCCTGATGGGCACCCGCGGCGACGGGGCAGAGGGCGAGGCGAGCGAATACGCCTACTATCTGATCTTCAATGAGTATGACAACTACGTCATGGAATTCGCCGCGGAGGGGATGGCGATCGAGCAGCTGCGCATCTATATGCAGAACGGGGACGATTGGGTTTTGAGCATAGTGGTGACGCATGAGGAGGGCGAGGCGTTGGAAATTCCCGAAGAAGTGCTTCGCGCGCTGAAAGACGCCGCGCCCGAAAGCGGGGAAAGGCCCGCGTAACGCATTGTATCGTACAAAAAGGAACCGCCTCGTTTCGGGAGCGGTTCCTTTTGTGTTGCCCTCGTTATGCGTTCCGCACGGTTTCGAGGATTTCGCCGACGTACATGGTGTGCATGTCGTTATCCGCATAGAATTTGGGATAGATCGAGTCGAGCAGGAAGTGCGCCTTTTCGACGGGCACCGCGGCGAGCTTTTTGCAGAGGAACGAGAGCTTCGCCTGCGCGGGATATACCGTGCCGCTGCGATAGGCGGGGGTGAGGCCCGTCTCCTTCCACTTGTCGAAATCCCTGCCGGATTTTACGCCGCAAAAGTCGAGCGCGGGGCGATAGTCCCCGTCAAAGAAGGAGAGGGAGAACGTTTCGCCCGCATCGATGAATTCCTTGGTGTAGCGCGATTCGCGGATGAAGATGTATACGACGCTTTTTCCCCAAATCACGCCCAGGCCGCCCCAGCTGACCGTCATCAGGTTCGATTTTTCGGGGCTTCCGGATGCGACGAGCGCCCAGTCGTTGCCGATCGCCTCAAAGGGGTTGATGGTTACGTTTTCTGCACGCATGATAGTGTCCTCCTTTTGTCTGTTGGTCTGATGGGGCTACCTGCCGGGGTTGCGACCGCCGCCCATGCCGCCGCGGCGGTTGGGGCCGCCGTTTCCGCCCAAATGCGGGGCGGACGGCCTCGATTTTGGCGCAGGCGATGCGGAAGGCCTCTGCGGAGGGTTCGTTCTCGGTGCGGGTGCTGCCGGAGGTTTCGGCGGGGGCGTATGCCGCCCGAAGGGTTCGGGGCGGAATGGCGGCGGGGCGGCATGGCGCGGCGTCCTTCGCGCGTAGACGGGCGGCGCGGGCCTCCTCGCATATCGCGGGGCGAACATGCGCCTGCGCGGGTCGACATGTGCAAAGCACGCGTACGTACGTACTTGGTTTGCGAGCGTGAGCGTACCCAGAACGCGCAAAACGTCCGAAAGCAGGTCGCCCGATTCGTCGAACACGCTCGAAGAGGCGCTGTCGTCGATATCCACGTATTCGCTGCCGCGGTATACGCCGACCTCCACGCCGAATTCGGCGAACGTCTGCGCGAGGGCGCACGCCTGCTCAAACGTCAGGTCGCCGGCGATTTCGACGGGCGCGATGTCCGTGAGCTGCATGGACTGCGCGTCCGTATAGCCCAGCAGGTCCTCGATCAGGTCGCGCGCGGTAGCCCTCGGGCAGGTTCCGCAGGACAAAAACACGAGGCGGTACTCCGTTTCGGGCGCGAGAGATGCGACTTGCCTTCCGCAGGCGGAGCAAAAGCGCGCGTCGGGCACGAGTTGGGTTCCGCAATAGGAACAAAATGCCATGGCAAATCCTCCTTTGGTTCGCTTGGATAAAAACGAGAGCGACTCCGAATCGTTGACAGCGCGCGGTAAAGGGCGTATAATATTATTGTGCGCCGCGCTGCATCCTGATCTGCTGAAGGGCTTTGGCGAGCTGGTCGGGGCTGGAAGTGCCGTTTCTGCATTGAATGCCCGATAGCAGCCCGATTACGTCGTCTATAGATCGCCCCTCGGCGAGCCGCGAAACGCCCTGCGTATTGCCCGGACAGCCGCCGATGAATCGCACGGATGCGATGGTATCGCCGTCTGTTTCGATCCAAATCTCCTGAGAGCAGGTTCCGCGGCATTTGTAGGTGTACATACTGATATAGTCCCTCCCGATTTTTTCTGTATCTCCTATGATAGACGCAGAAGCG
>CAYFRC010000213.1:3077-3313 GCA_964345325.1 uncultured Oscillospiraceae bacterium | reverse complement strand
TGAAAAGCTTGGCGCAGAGGGCTGATATGAGAGAACAGCTTGCGGTTTATTCCGCAATTATAGACGATGCTCTTGAGGTTTATCTTGATTTTGAGGAAACCTTACAGGACAGGCTTGTAAAAGCGGCAAGGCACAGCGTTTTTGCGGGCGGGAAAAGGATTCGCCCCGTGCTTGCGCTTGAATTCGGGCGGCTTTGCGGCGGCGATATTGAAAAGGTTCTGCCTGCCGCCTGTGCG
>CAYFRC010000213.1:2525-3000 GCA_964345325.1 uncultured Oscillospiraceae bacterium | reverse complement strand
ACAGCACTTCTTGCGGGTGATATGCTTGCGATTATGCCGTTTCAGATTATAGCTGAGGCGGTTGAAAAATTTGGGCTTGAGCCGCAATATTCCGCAAGGGCGGCGGGCGAGCTTGCTTCATTTGCGGGTGCTCTTGGAATGATTGGCGGGCAGGTTCTGGACACAGAGCTTGAGCTTGAAACAGAGGCGGAAATTCTGGATATGTACCGCCTTAAAACCTGCGCACTGTTAAAAGCGGCTTGCAGAATGGGCTGTATTGCGGCGGGCGCTGATGAGGAAAAAATCGAGGCGGCGGGGCTTTACGGTGAAAGCTTAGGGCTTGCGTTTCAGCTTGTTGACGATATTTTAGACATTGTCGGCGACGAGGACGAGATTGGAAAGCCCGTCGGAAGCGACAGCAAAAACGATAAAAACACTTATGCGGCGAAATTCGGGATTGAAAAGGCGGGACGGCTTGCGCAGAAATATACTGAAA
>CAYFRC010000213.1:897-2515 GCA_964345325.1 uncultured Oscillospiraceae bacterium | reverse complement strand
TATTTGCTGACACCGCATTTTTAAAGGAGCTTACAGAGCATTTGCTTGAAAGAACAAGCTAGGCAAAGCGGCTTAATAAGGAAGGAAAGCGGAATCAATGGGGCTTTTACATTTAAACGACGTGCTTAGCATAGCGATTATAAGCTGGTTTGCGGCGCAGGTTGCAAAAACAATACTTTATTGGATTAAAACCAAGCGCCCTGTGCTTGAAAGGCTTACGGGGGCGGGCGGAATGCCGTCGTGCCATTCGGCAACGGTTTGCGCGCTTACAATAGCTGTTTCGCGTGTGGACGGAATCGCAAGCACAGAATTTGCCCTCGCATTAATTCTTGCAATGGTCGTTATGTACGACGCAATGGGCGTACGCAGGGCGGCGGGGCTTCACGCAAAGGAGCTTAACCGTATCAGGAAAATTTTAGAAGAACATTATGGCGATGAAGCCGATGAAGATGAGGGCGAAAACGGCGAAATCGAGAAGACCAAGGACTTAAAAGAGTTTTTGGGGCACACGCCTTTTGAGGTTTTGGGCGGTGCGCTTTTGGGAATATTGATTGCAATGGCTTATCCGATTCCGCATTGACGGGGAATTTTTGCGGGATAAGCGGTTTGTCCTAAAACCGCCGTAAAATCAGGCTGATAATCCATGATTTGTGCAAGCGCCGTTTTTTTCTGTGGCAATTGCGGCAAGGTTATGAGCTTTACGGCATTAACTACACAAAAAGCAGGTGATTTTTTGTCTTTAGAGGGTTTCAGCCCCTCATTGCTTAAAGCAATGACCATAAGCGAAAAAAAGGCACTCTGCCTTGAAATAAGAAAATTTTTGGTTTCCTCCGTCCAGAAAACAGGAGGACATTTGTCGGCAAATCTGGGCACGGTCGAGCTTTCGGTTGCCTTGCACAGCGTGTTTGAGTCGCCTCGTGACAAAATAATCTGGGACGTCGGACATCAGGCATATACACATAAAATTTTAACAGGACGGGCAGAGGGCTTTTCCACGCTCAGGAAAGAGGGCGGGATTTCGGGCTTTCCAAAGCCGTCCGAGTCAGAGCATGATGCTTTTATTGCAGGGCATAGCTCTATTTCTGTTTCGGCGGCGCTTGGGATTGCACAGGCAAAAAAAATCAAGGGCGAAGCGGGCGACGTAATCGCCGTAATCGGCGACGGTGCTTTTACCGGCGGCGAAGCCTATGAGGGCTTTAATAATGCGGGGAAAAGTAAGGCGAAGGTAATTGTTGTTTTAAACGATAACGGTATGTCGATTTCTAAAAATACAGGCGCTTTGCCTATGCACCTTGCGCAAATCCGCTCGACGAGGGGCTATTACAAGGCGAAAAAGAACGTCAAAACAGCGCTTGAAAAAACGCCTGTTATCGGCAAGCCGCTTGACAGCTTTATAAGCCGTACAAAGGGAATGCTTAAGGGCGCAATTTACCACAGCAATATTTTCGAGGATTTAGGCTTTCAATATATCGGCCCTGTTGACGGGCATAATATAGAGGATTTAATCAAGGCGATGGAGCTTGCGAAATTCATCGAGAAGCCTTGCGTAATCCACGTTTAAAGAAAAAAGGGGAAGGGCTATTGCCCTGCGGAGGAGAATCCGGGCGAATTTCACAGC
>CAYFRC010000213.1:0-887 GCA_964345325.1 uncultured Oscillospiraceae bacterium | reverse complement strand
CCGAGGTTTTCGGCAGAAAGCTTGCAGAGCTTGGCGGACAGGACAAGCGCATTTGCGCAATAACCGCCGCCATGAAATATGCGACAGGCTTACAGCATTTTGCCCATCTCGACAACAACAGATTTTTTGATGTAGGCATTGCCGAACAGCACGGTTTTACCTTTGCGGGAGGGCTTGCAAGCCAAGGAATGCTTCCTGTTTATGCAGTTTATTCCACCTTTATGCAGCGTGGCTATGACCAGCTTATCCATGATTTGGCAACAAGCGGGCTTCATGTTGTTTTGGGGGTTGACAGAGCGGGCTTTGTCGGAGAGGACGGCGAAACCCATCAGGGACTGTTTGAGGTGTCAATGCGTTCAGCCGTGCCGAATGTGACGGTTTTTTCGCCCGCAAACTATGCCGAGCTTGAGCTTGCTTTGCCGAGGGCGCTTTATGAGGAAAAGGGCGTTGTTGCGGTGCGCTATCCCCGAGGGGGAGAGCTTTTTGCGGGGGGAACAGAAGAAAAGCTGCCCGATTATCGCTTTACCGATAATAAAAGCACAACTCTTGTGATAACCTATGGCAGAATTTCAGCTTTTGCCGAAAGGCTTTGCGGCGAAAACAGCTTGAATCTGCTTAGACTTATTAAGCTTTCGCCGCTTGATGATGAGGTTTTCAGGCTTTGCGCCGAGCACGAAAAAATATTTGTTTTTGAAGAAGCGCTTAAGCACGGAGGTGTCGGCGAAAGGCTTTGCACAGCCCTTTGCGGCATCGGCTTCAAAGGAGAAATAACCGTTTCGGCGGTTGACGGCGAATTTGTGAAAATGGGAACAGTCGAGCAGCAGCTTGCACGCTATGGCTTGGATTTTGATGGCATGAAAAGCACTGTTTTCGAGGATAAAAGCTAT
>CAYFRC010000212.1:1192-3337 GCA_964345325.1 uncultured Oscillospiraceae bacterium | reverse complement strand
GGAGTACCTGCAAGGAAGCTTAAATGAAAATCCTGTACGTTACAACCGTAGGGCAGACAATGGGGTTTTTCACATCCTTCATAAAGGAGCTGACAAAGGCCGGTCATACGGTGGATATAGCCTGCAACGAGAACGAGGGCGACCCGGTGCCCCAGGTCTACAGCAGTCTCGGTTGCCGCTTTTATCATATAGACTGCAGCAGGAGCCCGCTCAGCGCGGGCAATCTAAGGGCTATAAAGCAGCTGAGGCGCCTGGGCAAAGAAAACCATTACGACATAGTTCATTGCCATACGCCTGTTGCGGCCGCCTGCACAAGGATAGCCTTCAAAAATCTGCGCGGCAGAGAACAAACCGGCGCCGACGGCGCAAAGCACAGGCTCAGAGTTTTTTATACCGCGCACGGCTTTCATTTTTACAAGGGAGCGCCCAAGAAAAACTGGATACTGTATTATCCGGCGGAAAAGTACTGCTCAAAATTTACGGACGTGCTTATAACCATAAACAAAGAAGATTACGCCCTGGCGCAGAAAAAACTTTCAAACGGCGGCAGCTGCAGGATAGAATACATTCCCGGTGTAGGAATAGATGTTGAAAAGTTCAGGAATGTGCCGGGGGTCGAGGGCGGAACAGGGCAATCAAACCCTGCCGGCGACTGGGCTTGCGGAGGGCTTGACCGGAAAACAAAGCGAAAAGAGCTTGGCGTGCCGGAGGATGCGTTTTTGCTCTTATCGGTAGGTGAACTTAACGAAAACAAGAATCATCAGATAGTAATTAAGGCAATTTCCGAAATCAGAGATGATAATATATATTATATTGTAGCCGGTGAAGGTGAATTGAAGCCGTCACTGCAGGAGCTGATAAACGGCCGGCAGCTTACCGAGAGAGTACACCTTATTGGTTATCGGTACGATTTACCTGAGCTGTATAAGATTTCGGATGTATGCGTGTTCCCGTCTATAAGAGAAGGTCTGGGTTTAGCGGCTTTGGAAGGTATGGCTTCAGGGCTTCCGCTGATTTGTTCCGACAACAGAGGTACCAGAGACTATGCAATTCATGGTGTTAATGCCGTTGTCTGTGATAATCAAAGCCTGTCAACATACTCAAAAGCCATTGAAAAAATATACACAAGCAAGGAAAAATCACGACAGATGGGAGTAAATGGCGCCGAGATGGCAGAGGCTTTTTCGCTGGAAAAATCACTGTCAATTCAACGTAGAATATATGAGGTTTAAATGGCTGCACATTACGAAGGGTTACAAGCAAAAATCCGGAAACTTGTGTCACATTATAATCACGAGTCGTATTGGCGAATGCGAAAATATGTTTTGACATATCCAACGAAACTAATCAGTAAATGGTATTTGTTTAGAATAAAACGTATGGATGCATTGAATAACGCATCCATGGGAACGCATATATCGTTCCCAAGCGCAGAATTTGCGACGCCACCTCAATTGCCGCACGGTTTAAACGGTATTGTAATAGCCGGAGGTGCAAAGGTGCAAAGGCTGGAAAGAATTGCTGTATATTTCAGCAGGTAACTGTGGGCGGGTGGCATAACGGTTATCCGGTAATTGGGGATAATGTTATTATCGGCGCAGGTGCAAAAATTGTCGGCCCAATACGCATAGGCAACAATGTGAAGATAGGCGCAGGATGTGTTGTTGCAAAAGATATACCGGATAATGCAACGGTAGTTATGGATCATCCTAGAATAATTGTTCGACAGTAGTTATGGTGTTTGTTTCTATATTTAAAGAGGGACTTAATATGTATGCCAGTGATTTAATAAGTGTTATTGTACCAGTATACAAAGTTGAAGCTACTCTAAATAGATGTGTCGATAGCATCATCGCGCAAACTTATTCAAACATAGAGATAATATTGGTTAATGACGGTTCTCCGGATCGATGCCCTGATATGTGTGATGAATATTTGCAAATTGATAAAAGAGTGCGTGTTATACACAAAAAGAATGGAGGATTGTCCTCGGCTCGTAACGCCGGTTTGGAGATAGCGCAAGGAACTTATATAACATTTATCGACAGCGATGATTTTGTTTCCACGGAATATGTAAAAATAATGTATGATGTTGCCCTTGAAAACGATTGCGATATAGTTCAATGTAAACATCAAGATTTTTCA
>CAYFRC010000212.1:0-1182 GCA_964345325.1 uncultured Oscillospiraceae bacterium | reverse complement strand
GTACGAAGCACTGAATAATCGATATTATAAGGTTGCGGCATGGGCAAAGTTGTACAGACGGTACATATTTGAGAACGAGACATTCACCGTAGGATTGTTTCATGAAGATGATGATTCGTGTTATCGTTTCGCGTACCAGGCTAATAGGATAGCGGTTGTTGACATTCCTTTATATTATTATTTCAAGTCAACGACAGGACTGATGAGCAAACGTACTGCGGAAGATTTTGAAATAATTAAAAGCATATACGAAAAGCGCATAACTTTTTTTAAACACCGCAACGAAGAAGTGTTGGTAGATGGTTCTTATTGTCGCTTTGCAATTGTTGCTATTTTGTACTATGCGGAAGCGGTTGCCAAGAAATATGATTTGAGTTATAGGAATGCGGCGTTTGATTGCGTTCGCAGTTGTTTGACACATATATCGAAATCAAAGTATTGTAGTCAGAAAGATAAAACAATAATTAAAGGTTTTGTTCTTGCTCCAAAATTGATTACTGCGATAATTCAGTTGTTATATCATTGAAAAGTCAACTGTTAAATTTCATCCGAAATTTCGCTTATCGCTAAAAAACACAGATAGCTAGTAAGGAATCGATATGTTAGATGGAAAAACCAAAGAAATAGAAAAATTGCTCGGCACATATTTTTGTGCTGGTAACGGCATTGATACAACAAAAGAGTACATTATCGAATGGTTGCCGGCCAGGGAATTGCTGTCTAAAGATAGATTGGATTTGATAGCAAAACTAAAATACGTTGAAGGAAGAGAGGAAAATCGTGCCAGTAATTATTATAAAGAGCTGTACGAGCAGCACATTACGTCCATAACCGGTCAAACAAATATAGAACCTGGTAAAGAGTCAACCAAGAATAGTAAATATGATTTTATAACGCAGTTCAACGAATTGATTGATGATATTAAAACAAACGGAATGAATCCATCAAAATCTGTTGTACCCGTGGGTAAACATGGGATAATTATGGATGGTGCACATAGGGTTGCAGTGGCGTTATATTTGAATATTGAAGTTCCTGTGGTACGTTTGGATTGTGATGAGAAGTGTTATGATGCAAAGTTTTTTACAGACAACTATCTCGAACAGCGATATTTGGATTTTATGATACTTGAGTATTGTGTGCTGGTAGATGATGATATTAGGGTGATGTGTATATGGCCGG
>CAYFRC010000211.1:0-3357 GCA_964345325.1 uncultured Oscillospiraceae bacterium | reverse complement strand
AGCGGAGGGTGCCCTTTTCGATGGCAGGCAAAATGGAGTCTGACTGCGCCTTGCTCCACCTGTGGCATTCGTCTAAAAGCAGATACGTGCTCGTTCCGTACATGCGCTGCGCATTTTCCGCCTCGCAAATGATCTGTCGTACATCCGCAACACCGCTGGTTACCGCGTTGAGCTGCCGAAAGGCGGACTTCGTCTGGTTCGCGATGATGCAGGCGAGCGTCGTCTTGCCGGTTCCGGGCGGCCCCCAGAAGATGCAGGAGGTGAGCCTGTCCGCGAGGATGGCGCGGCGTAGGAGCCGCCCTTCGCCTACGATCGCGCTCTGCCCGAAGAACTCGTCGAGCGTCCTGGGGCGCATTCGGTCGGCGAGCGGCGCGTTTCGGTTCGCATTTTCCGCACTCGCGGCGCTGAAGAGATCTTCCATCACAGAATCCCCCTTTCGGAAAGGGTGCGCGTCAGCTTTGTGTAGTCCCCGTCAAAGCATATCCCCATAATGCCGAGGCGCGATGCCGCGTCCGCATTTTCCTGTATATCGTCGAGAAACAGGCATTCGGAGGACTTCAGGGAATGCCTGTCCAAAAGCAGGCGGAAAATCCGTTCGTCGGGCTTGGTAATCTTTTCCTTTGCGGATATAATGCAATCGTCGATCTCCCGAAGCGCGGGCTTTTCCCGCCAATAGGAAAAGAAGCGCATGGAGGCGTTGGACAAAACGAACACGCGCCTGCCCTCCCGCTTCCGCGTCTTTACAAATTCCTCCGCCCCCAAAATGGGCAGCATATGCTCGTGCCAGTGGGCGAACGTGTTTCGGATGTCGCCTTCGAGGGAAGCGTCCGAACGGTCGAGTACGGTTTGCAGGAAAACGTCTTCTTCAATCGTACCCGCATCCAGCATCGCCCATTCGGGCGCGTCGAAAACCGCCCTGCAGACGGCTTCGGCATGCGCCGCGTCCGCGCAGAGCGCGCGCGCCATCTCTATGGGGCGATACGTCAAAAGCACGTTTCCCATGTCAAAGATGAAATTTCGGATCATAAGGCTCCTTTACACGCGAAGCCGTCTCCGAATCCGAGACGGCTTCGCGCAGCGTTCGTTGCGGAGAAATCAGCGCAGGGAGAGGACGTCCTTTTCGTATTTCTTGACCGTTGCAAGCCACGCTTCGCCGACGGGGACGCCGTTCTTTTCGCAATACGCGTCCCAAATCGCGCCGAAGGGCAGCGTCTTGGCCTCCTCCTGCAGGGCGAGGCGCGTGGTGTAGTCCATTTCCGCCTCCGCCTTCACCATCGCGTCGTGCGGCGTCAGAAGCGCCTTCAAGAGCGCCTTCTGCGCGTTGCGAACGCCGATGACCCACGCGGCGACGCGGTTGATGGAGGCATCGAAATAGTCGAGCGCGATGCACACGCGGTCGAGGTAGTTGCCATAGACGATCTCGTTCATGATGTTCTGCAGTTCGTCGTCCAGCGTGATCACGTGGTCGGAGTCCCAGCGGACGCCGCGCGACACGTGCAGCAGCATCTTCGGCATGTACTGCATGACGGAGGAGATCTTCGCGCTGATGTACTCCAAGGGATGGAAGTGCCCGGCGTCGAGCGTGTAGAGCAGCCCACGCGTGAGCGCGTAGCCGTACATCAGCTCGTGCGAGCCGACGGTATAGCTTTCGACGCCCAGCCCGAACAGCTTGCTCTCGACGGCGGGGAGCACGAGGTTTTTGTCGATGGACTTATCGGAGAAGATCGCGTCGAGCGATTCGACCATGCGCGCACGGGGCGACGCGGTGTCGGCAGGCGTATCCTTATATCCGTCGGGGATCCAGAAGTTGACGACGGAAGGTTCGCCCAGCTCTTTCGCGAACGCCATGGCGATTTCATTGCAGCGCTTGCCGTGCTCGATCCAGAAATCGCGAATCTTCTTGTCGGAATTGGCGAGGGTGAAGCCGTCCTCCGCATAGGGGTGGGAGAAGTACGTCGGGTTGAAATCGAGGCCGATCTTCAACTCCTTTGCCCATGCAAGCCAGTTTGCGAACTGTTCGACGGTGTATGCGTCGCGATCGATCTTCTTGCCGGAAAGCTCCGCGTAGCTCGCGTGCAGATTCACCTTCTTCTTGCCGGGGATCAGCGTGAGCGCGAGGGCGATGTCGCTGCGCAGTTCGTTCGCGTTGCGCGCCTTTCCGGGGTAGTTGCCGGTCGTCGCGATGCCGCCGGACGCGCCGCCGCCTTCGCCTTCGCAGCCTGTCACGTCGTCGCCCTGCCAGCAGTGCATGGAGATCGGCACCTTTGCGCAGATTTCCATTGCCTTATCGACATCCACGCCAAGCGCGGCGTAGATTCCCTTTGCATAGGTATACCCTGCGTTGATCCTGTCAGACATTTCGGGAACCCTCCTCTAAGCATTGAATATACCTACATTCCACGAAAAAAGGATAGATAAATCAACAGGGAAATGCTATAATCAGAAAAAAGCCACATTATTAACCGTAAAAAAGAGGGATACGTATGAGCCGCACGGAGCGCACAGAGCGCATGATCGGAAAAAAGGGGCAGGAAAAGCTCGCAAAGAGCGCGGTCGCGATCTTCGGGCTCGGCGGCGTCGGTTCCTTCTGCTGCGAGGCGATCGCGCGCGCGGGCGTCGGGCGGCTGTTGCTCGTGGATGGGGATGTAGTGGAGGAATCCAACATCAACAGGCAGCTGTACGCCCTCACGGACACGATAGGTCTTCCCAAAGCAGAGCTTGCAAAGCAGCGCTGCCTCAAAATCAACCCGAACGCCACGATCGACGCGCGGCAAATATTCTTTGATGCGGATACGCAGCACGATTTCTCGTTTGAAGGCTTTGATTATGTCGTGGACGCGATCGACAGCGTTTCATCCAAAATCCTGCTCATCGAAAAGGCGCGGGCGGCGAACGTGCCGATCGTGTGCGCGATGGGCGCGGGAAACAAGTTCGACCCAACGGCGTTTCGCGTTTCGTATATCGAGGATACGAAGGTTTGCCCGCTCGCGCGTGTTATGCGGCGGGAACTGAAGGCGCGCGGCATCGCGCGCGTACAATGCGTCTATTCGGAGGAACCGCCCATCCAAGTGGGGGACGGGGAGCGCGCGCCGGGCTCGATCTCCTTCGTGCCGTCCGCAGCAGGGCTGGTGCTCGCGGGCGCGGTGATACGCGGATTGTTAAATAAAAATTAAAAAAGCCGCGTTTGCTTGACGAACCGGCGCGCACCGTGTATAATATCTCTTGTTCAGTTGACCGAACAAGGTTATGGTCGCATGGCTCAGTTGGTAGTACCATGTGGTAGGATTCATCAAATGCACCCGCCCCCGATCCGAATGTGACGGATCACCGCAAAGGGGAACCCGGAAACCGACTTTG
>CAYFRC010000210.1:0-3363 GCA_964345325.1 uncultured Oscillospiraceae bacterium | reverse complement strand
GTCCAGACGGACGGGCAGAACCCGCAGCACAAGGAAGTGCTCCGCGCGTTCGCGGCGCACATCCTGCACGGCGAACCGCTGGTCGCGCCGGGCGAGGAGGGCATTCGCGGGCTCACGCTCTCCAACGCGATGCACCTTTCCGCGTGGCTGGACAAGACGGTCACATTGCCTCTGGACGAGGATCTGTTCCTTTCCGAACTCAACAAGCGCCGCGCGACCTCGAAGCACAAGGACGTCGAGAGCAAGACGCTCGATACGGAAGGCACATACAACGCAAAATAACGGGAGGATCACGGTATGATTCGCTTGGGTGTCTGCACGGCGATAGAAAACATCGCGTCCGTGCAAAAATACGGGTTTGATTATATTGAAACGGGGCTCGCGACAGTCTCCGCGATGGACGAGAACGCCTTTCACATGGCGGCGCTTCAGGTCGACAAGGCGGACATCAAGGTCGAAGCCTTTAACGGCATGCTGCCCGCCTCCGTCCGCGTGACGGGGCCGGACGTGAACGCGCAACAGATACACGATTACCTTTCCAAGGCGTTTGCGCGCGCGGTGCGGCTCGGTGGCAAGGTGGTCGTGTTCGGCTCGAGCGCGGCGCGCAACGTGCCCGACGGCTTTTCCATGGAAGTCGCGTGGCGGCAGATCATGAATTTTCTGCGCGTCGCGGAAAAGCACGCTCTGAACGCGGGGCTGACGGTCGCGATCGAGCCGCTTCGGCGCGCGGAATCGAACATCATCAACCTCGTGACCGAAGCGGTGCTCCTATCCTCTTTGGCGCAGCTTCCGCACATCAGGGTGCTCGGCGATACCTATCACAT
The DNA here is from genome assembly GCA_964345325.1 of uncultured Oscillospiraceae bacterium. GTDB lineage: Bacteria > Bacillota > Clostridia > Christensenellales > Aristaeellaceae > CAYFRC01. The sequence continues at coordinate 2,539 of CAYFRC010000210.1, read as the reverse complement.
GGCGATGGCGAGCGAGCCGCTTTCGAGCTTTTTGCTCGCGGGCGAACTGCTGGCGCATGTACACATCTGCAATTCGCTCAAAAGGTCCTTCCCCAAGGAGGGCGACGGCGAGGATTACAAGGCCATCTTTTCGGTGCTGCAACAGGCGGGGTACGAAGGGCGCGTCAGCATAGAGGCGGGCTGCACGGATTTCGACGCGGAAGCGCCGGAGGCGTTCCGCATCTTGGACGCGGCGAGGAAGGCAGTATGAATATCGTTCTCGCCGGCGGAGGCAAGGTCGGCTTCGCGCTCTCGGGCGCACTGGTGCGCGAAGGGCACGATGTAACGCTCATCGATTCCGACCAAAAGGCGCTCGATCACGCGAGCGCGACGCAGGACATTTTGTGCGTAAAGGGCTCCGGCTCCAACGTCCGCAGCCTGATCGAGGCGGGCACGAGCGAAGCCGATATCCTGATTTCGGTGACTGCAAACGACGAAACGAACATGCTCTGCTGCCTCATGGCAAAGCAGCTCGGCGCAAAGTACACGATCGCGCGCATCCGCGACCCGGAGTATACCGACAGCCTGTCCCTCCTGCAAAAGGAAATGGGCATCGACATGGTCATCAACCCGGAGCGGGCCGCGGCGTATGAAATTTCGCGCCTGTTCCGCTATCCCTACGCGATGGAGGTCGAGACGTTTTCGCACGGGCGGGTGGAGATGGTGCAGTTCCGCGTGGAGGAAAAGGACGGCCTGAGCAACAAGCCGCTTTCCGCGCTGAAATCGCGGCTTGAACGCGTGCTCGTCTGCGCGGTAAAGCGCGACGGCGCGGCGATCATCCCGCGCGGCGATTTTGTGATCCATACGGGCGATATTATCTACGTCGCGTCCGACATCCGCAACATGTCCGCGTTTTTCAGGCGCATCGGGCGGAACACGCAGCGCGTGCGCAGCGCGATGCTGATCGGCGGCAGCCACATCGCCTACTATCTCGCAAAGATCATCGCGGGCATGGGCGTGGATTTGCGAATCCTCGAAATTAAAGCCGAAAAGTGCATGCGCCTTTCGGAGGAATTGCCCGAAGCATCCATCATCTGCGGCGACGGCACGGATCAGGAGGTACTCCTGTCCGAAGACATCGCAAGTATGGACGCGCTCGTCGCGCTCACGGACCGCGACGAGGAAAACCTCATGGTCGGGCTGTTTGGCGTAAAGCAGGGGCTCGACAAGGTGATCGTGAAGGTCAACCGCATGGGCTATCTGGATCTTTTGCAGGGCATGGGCATAGACAGCGTGGTTTCGCCCAAGGACACCACCACGAATACCATCCTGCGGCAGGTGCGCGCCCGCTCGCGCAAGCGCTCGGGCGTGATGGAGAAGATCTACCGCATCGTAGACGGGCAGGCGGAGGCGCTGGAATTCACCGCGGCGAACGATCCGCGCTATACGAACATCCCGCTTTCGCAACTCCCCATCCGGCAGGGCACCCTGATCGCGATGATCGTGCGCGGTAAAAACGTCATCACTCCCTTCGGTTCCGATCACATCGAGCCGGGGGATACGGTGCTCGTCGTCTCGCGCGAAACAAACATATCGGGGCTTGAGGACATACTGCAATAATCCGGCTCTGCCCCGCCGGGGCTTCCGACGGGGCGGATTTGTCGGGGCGTGAGGGTTTTTGCAAATGAACAACAGACTCGTTTTCAAACTGCTTGGAAGCGTTTTGATGGTGGAGGGCGCCGCGATGCTGCCCTCGGTCGCCGTGGCGCTGTGGTTTCACGGGGACGACTGGAAATGGCTCCTTCTCGCTGCGGCATTGGCGGCTGCGTGCGGATATGCGCTGCACGCATTCATGCGCCCGAACTCAAAGACCCTGCGCGCGCGGGAGGGCTTTCTCACGGTCGCCCTGTCGTGGGTCGCGCTGTCGCTGTTCGGGTGCCTGCCGTTTCTGATGGGCGGGTATATCCCCTATTTCCCGGATGCCTTTTTCGAGTGCGCATCGGGCTATACCACGACCGGCTCGACGATTTTGACGGACATCGAATCGCTCCCCAAGGGCATCCTGTTCTGGCGCAGCTTTACGCACTGGATCGGGGGCATGGGCGTATTGGTGCTCGCGCTCGCGATCCTGCCGTCCTCGGGCAATACCCTGTACCTGCTGAAGGCGGAATCCCCCGGTCCCACGCCAGGAAAACTCGTGCCGAGGATCGGAAAGACCGCAAAACTGCTCTACGGGTTTTACATCGTGCTCACGGTTATGCAGGTAATCGCGCTGCTCTTTTGCGGCATGAACTGGTTCGACGCGCTGATCCACACCTTCGGCACGTCCGGAACGGGCGGCTTTGCCAACTCCGCGGCGAGCGTCGTGCATTTTCAAAGCGCCGCCGTGGACAACGTGATGAGCCTGTTCCTGTTCCTGTTCAGCGTGAACTTCTCGATGTATTTCCTTTTGTGGCACCGCGATTTCAAGCAGGTGTTCCGAAACGAGGAGCTGTTGACCTTTGCGGGCATCGTGCTCGTAGCGACAGGCATCATCTCCCTCAACATCCTGCCGATATAC
>CAYFRC010000209.1:0-3403 GCA_964345325.1 uncultured Oscillospiraceae bacterium | reverse complement strand
ATCAACAGAGCGGAATTGCTATTGAGAACAAAGCAAGCGTGCCGTCAAGGAAGTTATGCCCTGTTTCTCGGTTGGAAACGGTTTTATGCTGAATTGCGATTAGAAAACGCTGAAAAGCCAAGCAAAAGCATTGGTTGTTTTTGCAAAAATTTTTTCTGCGCTTTCAATCGGCAATATATATCAATCCGCCATTTAATCCTACTCAGAATTTGTCCGTAATATTCTCAAAGCCTTTGATTCGCAGATAAAAAAGCCCGCCGCTCGGGCAGGCTTTTCAATTCAAAAACTATCCTATAGCCATAATTTACCAAAAGCTAAGGCTTCACCGCACAAAGATGGCGGTGCGATTGCGCAGGGATTTTCTGACGATTTTTAGGAAAAATCCGCAGAAACACTTGCGTATTTCGAGGAATTTTGACGCCAAAATCGGCGAAAAGAGCAAGCAAGCGTGCCGCCAAGGAAGCTTCTGGTCTTTGTGCGGTGATGCCTTGAATTAAGCTGTATAAAATTATACCATTTTGGGCTTGTCGTGTCAATGAAAATTAAGTGAAATACCTTAAAGAAACCTTAAAGTTACCCGTCAAGCCGCCTCTGAAGCGTCGTCAAAGCAACCGAGCAAATATAAACCCCGTCTGTGCAGACGACAAAGCTCTTTGGCATCTCACCAAAATTCGACACTGTGTAAACTTTGTTTTCTTTTTGACTTTGCGACAAAAATTCTCGTGTATCAGTACCGATTGTTGTGCCTTCAAGGTCAAAAACCCCGATTATATCAGCAATTCTGACGGCGACATCACCGCCTATATGCAAAAAAACAGAATCAAAGCTCATGAAATTCACCCTTTTCAGTATGCCACACCTTGCCGGCATTTAAGCTTTTTACATCTTCAATATTACAGCAAGTAATAAAAATCTGCGAATCAGAAATATTATTTAAGATAAAATCCCGCCTTTGCTCATCAAGCTCGCTTAAAACGTCGTCAAGAATGATTACAGGGCGATTTCCCCGACTTTGAATAAGCGCCGCTTCCGACAGCTTTAAGGTGAGCGCAATGCTTCGGACCTGCCCTTGCGAGCCGAAATCACGGGCATTGCTTTCATTTATACTAAAAGTAATATCATCTCTGTGAACCCCGCAAACCGTATAGCCAAGCTTTGTTTCCTTTTCGAACGAAAGCCTAAGCTCGTCCATATATTTGTTAAACAAAGCATCAATATCAGTAAAATCTATACTTTCAGTATTAAAAACCGTGCTTGTATATGTTAAATCGAGCTTTTCTCTGTCATTTGTAAGCTTTTGATATTGCTCCGCCGCATTTTCTTTAAGGAAATCAAAATATTTAAGCCGCCCATAAGTTACATTTATTCCCTCTTGAGCAAGAATTTCATTCCACGGCTCGACCATTGCCGAAAGCTCTGCCTTATCCATTCCCGACGACAAAATATTATTTTTCTGCTTTAGCGCCTGCTGATAACGTGACAGCTTTTTCCAATGAAGCGGAGTCTGCATAAAGGCGACTTCATCGAGATAATCCCGCCGAAGCTCCGGCTGACCACGGACAATATTAATATGTTCGGGTATAAAAACGACATATTTCAACACACCGTATAATTCTTTTGCGTCGAAAACAGAAATTCCATTGTACTTTATGTCACGTTTTTTATTACTTATTGTATATTCTATTATATTTTCACGATTAGAATAATTTTCATCAGTAAACCACAGTTTTATTTTTACAAAATCTGTGTTTTCCATCTCAAAAGGGATATATTGCTGAAAGCGTGTTTTGCGAAAGCTTTCGCCGATACAAACGGAAATTGCTTCCATTAAATTAGTTTTTCCCTGACCGTTATTCCCCGTAAAAATATTGATTCCTTTATGAAATTCAAATTCCTGCTCTTTAATATTGCGGAAATTTTTTACATAAAGGCTTTCCTGCGTTAAGCTCGTCGCTTATCGCCTTGAGTTCTTCAAGAATTTGCTGTTCTTTATTTACAACATATTCTTTATTTTGAAGTTTTTCTGAAAAATTAAGCTTTATCACAAAATAGAAAAACAGTGCTATTGCCGCGGCAAAAACCACAATCTGCCCAATCCAAAGGCTTGCAAGCTCGAAAATTCCATACAAGAAAAAACAAGCCGCAATTGCATAGCTTATAATTCCGAAAAAGCGGCGAAGCTTCTCCTCGTCATACTTTTCAGGGTTTTTTATAAAGTTTTCATGAATATCGAAATCCTTAGATTTTATGCCGATTGCGACAAAAACCATGCCGACAATAAAGACCAGAGCAACCGCAAAACCATTCATAAAATCACCCGCTTTACAAAATATTACATAACATTGATAATTTCATCTTCAAAAGAAACCTTGTCGCCGGCACGGATTTTTTTTCCCCTTTGCGTGCAAGGCTCGCCGTTTACAAAAACTTCTCCGTCCTGAATATGAAGCTTTGCCTCTCCGCCTGTTTGGCAGACGCCCGAAAACTTTAAAAGCTGTTCGAGCTTTATAAACTCGGTTGTAATTTTTACTTCCATATTACTCCAAACTATTCTTCAAAAAAAGTTAAATCGAAATATTTTTTTATCTTGTCACTGAAATATAACCGCCAAAGCAAAAACGCATAAAAAGCAACAAAAACAAATGTCACCCAGAAATGAAGAACCCTTAAATCAAAATTATAACTACCCACAATATAACAATTAAGCGCAAACAAGCCCAGCCCGATGCTTAAAAATTTTCTCGAGCGCCCTTCATAATTCCAAAGCAGATACAAGCCGTAACCGCTTACTGCAAGCGTTATCGATATATCCAAAATCAGGAAAAGATAAGCCGAAAAAGATGTATCAACAAAAGCAATTATGTAAAAAATGTTTAAAATCGACGCAATTCCCACAACCAAGCCCAAATAAATTGCATATTTGTGAAGAATATTATATCTATCGGCTTCAAGCTCTGTCTGAAGCCTTAAAACCTCACGCTTATAAGAGTCAATTTCAAGAGGCTGGCGGCCGAATATGTCATTATAATTTTCCTGCTCGAACCGTGTAAGCTTTGCTTCACCCGAAACTGTTTCCTCGGGCAAAACAGACAAATCAAGACTATCCATTGAACCATTATTCTGCAAATTAAATTCTGTATCTTCATTTGGAAGAATTTCTATAATTTCCTCTTTATTTTGCTCTTTATTCTGATTCAATTCGTCCATTTTATTCGCCTTTCATACGTATGGGAAGAACCAAGAAAATAAAGCTGTCGCCGTCCTTCGGCAAAATTTTGATCGGCGAAAGCGGGCCTGAAAGCATTATCCGGACCATGTCGCTTTCAGAGTGCTTGATTGCTTCCAGTAAATATTTTGCATTAAATCCGATTACAAGCGGATTTCCGTTGTAGTTTACATGAAT
>CAYFRC010000208.1:2059-3417 GCA_964345325.1 uncultured Oscillospiraceae bacterium | reverse complement strand
GCTATATGCTGCTCTGCGCATTTGCCGGCATCGTTGGCTCCGCTGCGGGATACGAAGCGGACAGGCGCAGGAACGGAGGAAAACATTGAAGGAACGATATGACGACCCGTCGGTCTTCGCTGCAAAGGCGTCGCAGCACCTTCGGGAGATGGCGCGCATGGCGCACGCAATCACGGGGAACCGCGAAATCGCCGCCTATGTTACGCAGGTCGCATTGCGGGAGGCGTACCTCAGGCGCGCGGAGTGGGCTGGCAAAATGCCCGTGCGCGAAGGCCTCGAAAGGACGCTCGTCGCCGTGGCATGTCAGGAACTCGCGCGCATGCGAAAAACGGGCGAGTTTGAGACGGACTGGACGCCCGAATTTCAAGGCGAATCCAAAACCGTCCAAAAGCTGTCGCGGGAGGACAATATATCCCTTCGCGCGATGGTCATGGAATACAGCTGTGGCATGTCGCGCGGTCAAATCGTGCGCGTGCTCGGCATTCCCCTGCGCACGGTGAACAGTTTCCAAAGGCGGCGCAGGAAAAGGCTTTCCATCCTGCAGGGCAGCGCAGCAAGCGCAGACGATGTATTGGAACAGATTGCCTCCGCGATGCTCACGGGCGAACACGGCGCGGAGTTTGACATCGGGACGCTGCTCCGCGCGTTCGAGCGCGACATCTACGCGCGCCCCACAGAGCGGCGGCTCCCCATCCGTCAAATCCTCATTGCGATCTCCAAGGTCGCGGGCGTGCTGATTTTGGCGGCGCTCGTGTGGCTTGCCTGTATTTTAACCGCACCGGAAACCCTTCCGTAAAGCGCTGCGGCTTGACAACGGGCGCAATCGGGCATATCATAGAAAGGGAAGCAATCTTAGGAGGAAAAAATGTATGGCGCAGCGCCAAAGGACACCGCACACCCTTTCCCGGACGATCTACCTTTGGAAACGGTTCGTTCCATACTTTCGGCCGTATTGGCGCACACTCGTATTCGACCTGTTCTGCGCATCGCTCACGACGGTATGCGAACTCGTTCTGCCGATGATTGTAAGATATCTTACGGAGATGGGCGTGAACAATTTGGAAGCGCTCACGGTGCAGAAGATCGTGTCCATCGGCGTGCTGTATATTGCGCTCAGGCTCTTGGATGTCGCGGCGAATTTCTATATGTCGTCCATGGGGCATATCATGGGCTGCTGGATCGAGCGCGACCTAAGGCGAGACATGTTCGCGCATTTGCAAAAGCTCCCGCATTCGTATTACGACAATACGAAGATCGGGCAGATCATGTCCCGCATCACGACGGACCTCAACGACGTGACGGAATTTGCGCACCACACGCCGGAGGAATTGTTCATCACGTCGATCAAGATACTCGCG
>CAYFRC010000208.1:0-2049 GCA_964345325.1 uncultured Oscillospiraceae bacterium | reverse complement strand
CATTTTCCGGAGATGCTCTTTATCACAGTCATTAAGCTCGTCGTCTCCTTTATCATCCTCGCAAAGCTGAATCTTTCTTTTGCGCTGATTCTCTTTGCGCTGCTGCCGTTTTTCCTGATCGCATCGACCTATTTCAACAAACGGATGCGGCAGGCGTTCGCAGATTCCAGAAGGCAATTGGGTGAGCTCAACGCCTCGGTGGAGGATAGCCTGCTGGGCATCCGCGTGGTGAAATCGTTTGCGAACGAGACGATCGAGGAGGAAAAGTTCAAGGAAGGCAACGAGCTCTTCCTCAAAATCAAAAAGCATATGTATTGGTGGATGGCGGCGTTCCATTCCTCCACGCGCTTTTTCGATGGGATGATGTATATCTCGGTCGTCGTTGTGGGCGCCCTGTACATGATCAATCGCAAAATCGCCCCCTTAGACCTCGTTACGTATCTGCTCTATGTGAGTACGCTGCTCGCATCCGTGCGCTCCATTGCCGATTTTATGGAGCAATTTCAGCGCGGCATGACGGGCATCGAGCGGTTTGTGGAGGTCATGGACGAGGAGATCACGGTGGACGATCTGCCCGAAGCGGCGGAGATGGACGAGATCAAGGGTGAGATCGAGCTCAGAAACGTATCCTTCCGCTACAGCGACAACGCGAAGGACGTGCTCGCGGACATTTCGCTGCACGTGAAGGCGGGGGAGACGGTCGCCCTCGTAGGCCCTTCCGGCGGCGGCAAGACGACGCTTTGCAACCTCATCCCGCGCTTTTACGACGTGAATGAGGGCGAGATTCTGATCGACGGGCGCGATATCCGCGAATTCACGCTCAAATCGCTGCGCGAACACATCGGCGTCGTCCAGCAGGACGTGTACCTGTTTTCGGGCAGCGTGTACGACAACATCGTCTACGGCAGCCCCGGCGCGACGCGCGAAAAGGTCGTCGAGGCAGCGAAAATGGCGGGCGCGCACGAGTTCATTTCGGCGCTCAAGGACGGATACGACACCTACGTCGGCGAGCGCGGACTGAAGCTTTCGGGCGGGCAAAAGCAGCGCATCTCGATCGCGCGCGTGTTCCTGAAAAACCCGCCGATCCTGATCCTCGACGAGGCGACGAGCGCGCTGGACAACGAGTCCGAGCAGATCGTGCAGCAATCGCTCGAAACGCTTATGAAGGGCAGAACCACCTTCACCATCGCGCATAGGCTCACGACCATTCGCGGCGCGAAGCTCATCTTGGTGCTCACGGATAAGGGCATCGAGGAACAGGGCACGCACGTAGAGCTTATGCAAAAGGGCGGGCTGTATCACGACCTGTACAGCATGTACACCACGGAGACTTGACGATGAACCTCAGGGACAGACTTCGCGCAATATCCCATCAGCAGCCGAAGCAGCCCGCGCGGCTTCGCGGCGGGCTCGTCGTGCGCGAAAGTTGTGAGGAAATACCGCCCATGTCGTTCGACGCGGAAGGGCTCTCCCGCATGGGATTTGACGATTCGTCCCTCGGAAACGCCATCTACCTCGATACGGAGACGACGGGGCTTTCGGGCGGCGTGGGGACTCTCGCCTTCATGGTTGGCATCGGGCGGCGCGAGGGGAACCTGTTCCACATCACGCAGTACATGCTCTCCGACTATTCGGACGAGGCGGAAATGCTCCGCATCGTGGCGGAATCGTTGCGGCAGGCGGATACGGTGGTGACGTTTAACGGCAGGGCGTTCGATATGCCGCTTCTGGCATCGCGCTACACGCTGCTGCGCGAGGAGGAGCCGTTTCCCGGAGCGCGCCAGCTCGACCTGCGCGCTCCCGCGCGGCGGCTCTACAAGAGGCGGCTCGGGAGCTGCAGGTTTTCCGTGTTGGAGGAGGCGCTGCTGGACATGGGGCGCGAGGACGACCTCCCAGGCAGCGTTGCCCCGAAGCGCTTTTTCGACTATCTGAAGACGGGAGACAGCGCGCCGCTTGAAGACGTTCTTCGCCACAACCGGCAGGACGTTTTGTCCATGCCATATCTGCTGAACGTCTTGTGCGCGGCGTATGCAGACCCTGCGGGGCAGG
>CAYFRC010000207.1:0-3485 GCA_964345325.1 uncultured Oscillospiraceae bacterium | reverse complement strand
CAAAGGCGGCGCGAAAAGCAGCCGCTGAGCTATCCCTCCGCGGGCAGCACCTTCAAGCGGCCGGAAGGGCATTTCGCGGGAAAGCTCATCGAGGACGCGGGACTTAAGGGCTATACGATCGGCGGCGCGCAGGTGTCGATGCTCCACGCGGGGTTCATCATCAACGTCGGCGGCGCGACCGCGAAGGACATAACAGACCTCATCGAACACATCCAAAAAACGGTGTACGAAAAATTCGGCGTTGCGCTCGAACGGGAGGTGCGCGTCGTCGGCGAAGGGAGGGCGTGACAGATGGCGTTTTCCACCGATGTCCGGCGCGAACTCGCCCGCGTCCCCTGCGATAGGCAGTGCTGCGCGCTGGGCGAGATAAACGGCATGGTGCTCGCCTCGGGCGGGCTCTCCTTTCGCGGGCAGGGCAGATACGGCTTGGAAATCCGAACCAAGCACAACGGCATCGTCCGCCGCTATTATGCGATGATGCGCAGATGGCTGAACGCCGGAAGCGACATTCGCATCGCCAGGACGCGCCAACTGGGCGAACACAGCCGCTACACGCTATCGCCCGCGGCGGAGGACATCGCGGGTATGCTCTTGGCGCTGGATCTTCTGGACGAAAAGCAGCCCTTCGGGATGCGCTCCGTGCCCGATCGCTCCGTTCTGCGGCGCGAATGCTGCCAGACCGCGTTTTTGCGTGGCGCGTTTCTCGCGGGCGGTTCGCTGAACAACCCCGAGCGCGCCTACCACATGGAGATCGCCGTTTCGGACGAAGGGCTCGCCGACTGCCTATGCGAGCTTCTGAACCGGCGCAGCATCCCCGCAAAGACCGCCCGGCGCAAGAACCAATACATCGTCTACGTCAAAAGCGCGGAATCCATTGCCGATTTTCTGACGCTCTTGGGTGCGAACCGCGCGCGGCTCGATTTTGAGACCATTCGCATGAACAAGGAATTGCGCAACGAAATCAACCGCAAAATGAACTGCGACACAAACAACTTAGATAAGGCGATCTTCGCCTCCGAGCGGCAGCGGAGCATGATCGAGGCCATCGACAGATCCATGGGGCTCGACGCGCTCGAACCCGCTCTGCGCGAAATTGCCGAGTTGCGGCTGCGCTATCCTGCCGCATCCCTTACGGAACTCGGCGGCATGACCACGCCCGCCATCTCAAAATCCGGCGCAAGCGCCCGCATGCGAAAGATTCAGGCCATCGCCGAGGAACTTGTGAACGAATAGACGGAGGAATGCCCCTTGCGCGCATTTGATTTTGACGGCACGATTTTCACAGGCGACAGCACCGTGCGCTTCTGCCTGTTCTGTATAAAGCGGCATCCGTTTCTGATAAAGCATCTCATGAAAGGGGCCTTCGCCCTGCTCGCATACCGAATGGGGCACCTCGACAAGACGCAGGCAAAGCAGCGGCTTTTTTCATTCCTAGCACACCTGCCCGACCCCGAGGGGGAGGTCGCGGAATTTTGGAAGACGAATATCAGAAATATCAAAAAATGGTACCTGAAGATGTGCCTGCCGAGCGACGTGATCATCTCTGCGTCGCCCGAGTTTCTGCTGAAGATACCCTGTGAGGCGCTCGGCGTACATATGCTCATCGCCTCGCGCGTGGATATCACAACGGGCAAATATACCGGCAAAAACTGCGACGGCAGGGAGAAGGTCGCCCGCTTTCGGGAAGTGTTTGGCGACAAAAGACCGGAGGAATTTTACAGCGATTCCCTGTCCGATTCGCCCATGGCGGAGTATGCGCTGCGCGCGTATCGCGTCCGGGGGGACAGGATTTTTCCGTGGGGGTAAAACTTGCCATTTGAAGGAGGCGTTACAATGAAAGGCATTACCGGATGGGGCTACAGACCCTATCGCCCTGCCTATAACACGACAGAGGCGCTTAATCCCTTTGTTGTCCGCATCGCGCCTCACGAGACCTGGTTCGAGGCCGAATTTCTGGACAACGGCAAGCCTGAAAGTGCGCATGTCGTTCGTTACCGCGAGATGGGGTCAAATTTGGAAGAAAAGGTTTTGCCGCCGGGTGAGACCACTTTCCGTGTCGAGAATCTGAAGGAGAACACCGATTACGAGTTTACTGTCGAGCGCACGGACGGAACAAGTTCCGGCCGTCTGCGCTATGTGAAAACGGGCGAGGTGCCCGGCGGTCGTCAGGGCGAACCCGGCGGTATTGTGAACTACCTGCATCCCAACGACGATGTATACGCGTTTTCCGGCAAAGCCCTTTGTAGCCCATCCTTCACCAAGCTGGATAACGGCGTGCTGCTGGCTTCGATGGATGTGTTCGCCGGCGACTATCCCCAGAACCTGACGCTGATTTATCGTTCGGATGACGGCGGCAAAAACTGGCGCTATGTGACCGATCTGTTCCCGTGCTATTGGGGCACGCTTTTCACGCACAAGGGCAGGCTGTATATGCAGAGCTGCTCGACCGAGTACGGCGATATCCTGATCGGCGAGAGCAAGGATGAAGGCCAAACATGGTCCAAGCCCGTGCGCCTGTTTGTCGGCTCCTCTTCCAATAAAGCCGCCGGCTGGCAGCGCACGCCTATGCCTATCACAAGGTACAACCATCGCCTGTGGGTGTCGGTCGATTACGGCGCATGGGTTGAGGGCGGACACTCGGTTGGCGTACTCTCCATTGATGAGGATGACGATCTGCTTGTCAGCGAGAACTGGCACTGCACCGAGCTGATTAAGTTTGATTCCAAGTGGGATGGCGCTCCGCAGGCACGCAAAGCGGGCGCTCTGGAGGGGAGCCTTCTTGAAGGCAGCGTTGTGGTTACGCCCGAAAACGAGCTCATGAACATCATGCGCATCGGTCTGATCGGATGCCGCCCCGATCACGGTGTGGCATGTGCCTTTCACGTGGATGGAAATAATCCCGACGCGCCTATGACGTTCCACTCGTTCATCAACATCCCGTCCGGAAGAAACAGCACGACGTTCATTGTATATGACGACGTATCCGGTTATTACGTAGCCATCGGCAACGTGTGCGTCGACCCCAAAACCCCCGGACAGCGAAATGTATTGGCGCTCGAGTATTCCAAAGATCTGAAGAACTGGAAGATTGCCCGTCTGTTGCTCGACTATCGCGCGGAAAAGGCCGGCGATGTCGGCTTCCAGTACATCTATTTCATCTTCGACGGAGAGGACATTCTGTATCTGTCCAGAACGTCTCTAAATGGCGCGCGCAACTATCACGACGCCAACTACTCTGTCATGCACAGAGTAAAGACTTTTCGCAACCTGCTCAAGTAAAAACAAGTGGCTATTATCGAACACTTGTGGCGTACAATTAAGCCACCGGCGCAGCCGGTGGCTTGACTTTTCATATGGAGATCGTCTGCGGCGCGCGCCCCGTCAGCGGGAGAAAGCGCATCAGGAAGGTTTCGGTCTCCATTGCGACGGTGTATTCGTTGTCGTTGGGGTGAAAGCCCAAACGGGGGAGGCGCAAGAGCGCTTAC
>CAYFRC010000206.1:1441-3505 GCA_964345325.1 uncultured Oscillospiraceae bacterium | reverse complement strand
CAGAATCCGCTGCCCCTGCATGTCTTCCAGCCTAGGCTTCGGGCATGGGGCGCAAACGTGAGCCGCAAGACTCGCAAAAGCGATCCTTTTCGCCCGCCTCATGTCCGCAAACCGTACACGTCCTTTTCGCCTTGCCCAAGCTATCCAATGCGTTCACCTTCCCTTATCGCCACGACACGCCCTTCGTCAAAGCATATGCTTGAAATAAATTCGGAAAGCTTCTTGCTCTTTTCAAGGTTTGATTTTATTTCAGCACGCACCTCATCAACCTCAGAAACGATTGCTCCGAGGGCTTCTTCTCCTGCCTGCTGTTTGTTTTTCTGCTTGTCGGCAAGGCTTTTATAGCGGTTCTTGATTGCAAGCTTGTCGAAATAATTTTTCGCAATAAGCGCCGCACCGATGAGAATGACAATTACACCTGTTATGGGCTGGATAAACAAAAGAATTAATCCGACGATTGCCGCAACTACTCCGCCGGCAAAAATGGCTTTGTCAAGCGCAGTAAGCTTTGTCTTTTTCATTGATTCTGCTCTTTCCCTGTGAAGGAAGTTTGAATATTCGTCATAAAGCTTGTCGCTGTCACGGGAATCCTTTACGGAATAGCTGAAGTCGTCAAGCGTAACCGTCACCGTACGAGGGGTCGCCATGAAAATATTATGCTCGGTTTTTTCACAGGCTTTTTCAAGAAGCGGGTGCAAAAGGCTTGCCGCAATTTTGGCGGAGCTTGTGCTTTTGCTTTTGAGGGCGGTGATAAGAAAGCTTACGAAGGGGGTGGACTTATCGTCGGGAACAGACTCTGAAAAGGTCTTTTGCGCTTTTTGAGCATCGCCTTCAAATTGAATTATAAGACGGCTTAGCTTTTCGGAATTAAGCAATATTTTTTCATCGTCGTCGGGGAGGGCGCAAAGCGAAAGCAAAAGACGGTTCAAGCTTTTTTCGGTGACGGTATGGGGAAGCTCCATTTCTATTATTTCCGAAAGCTTTTTTTCGGCGCCGCAAAAGCAGGTTGAGGAAAGAAGAAGCTCTTCAAGCTTATCCAAGTCGGGGGTTGCGGGCTTAAGCGCTTTAAAGCCGGTGATACTCACCGATTCATGACAGCCGATTATGTAGTCGCTTAGAAGCTTTACCACGCCTTCGGCGGTTTCGCCCTCGGAAACCTCCTCAATCCATTTTTCAAGCTGGCGATAGGGGCGGTCGATTCCGTCAATGCCGAAAAGTCCTTGTGCAAAGCCGTCTATTGCGGCGGTTGTGCTTTCGTCAAGCCTGTATTTGTCGGATAGGGAAAGATGTGCGGCAAGCCACGAATTAGCCGCCTTTTCCCGTCCTGCGCTTCTGTATAAAAGGGCGGTGAAGAGGGAGGCCTTTTTGCCGTCAAGCCGCATTGCATCTTCAGAATGGAGGTTTGCGGCATCTTTATCGCCTGTAAACCATGCGGCGGCAAAAGCAAGCGCATGAGAAAGCCAATAGTTCGGCGCTTGGTCTATGGTTTCCCGGGCATTAAAGCTTGATTTAAGAAACTCGGCGCTTTCTGCCGAAAAGAATTTTTTTGCCGTATGACGAACCTTGTCATAGCCCATATAAGACACAAGCTTTTCCTTTATGCGGATAAGCTTATCCTCCGCCGTCAAAAGGTTCTGGCTTCTGTTCATATTTTCGATATAGCATTGAAATTCTTTTACAAGGGTTTCCTCGACGGTTCCGTTTGCGGACTCCCTTTGATTTAGTTCGTCCATAAGCATCGAAACGTTTTCACGTCCGTCCTCAACCATTTTGTCCTTAAGCATAATGTCCCCCAAAAAAATTTATTCGTAATCGACAACGTCAATCCATTTATTGAGAAGCGCCTTTTCCTCCTCGCTTTTTGCGTGCTTAAGCTGTGCCGCAGCAACAATCGGAAGCCATGCCTGAACATAGCGCTTTGCGGTGCTGCTTTTTTTGCAGAACAAGTCAAGATAGCTTTCGGCAAGGTCGGGATAATCAAGGCAGAAAAGCAAATAGCTTTTTGCGACGTCAGCGGAAGCATTGCCTTGCTTTGCGGCGACCCAGTCAACGATATATATTCCG
>CAYFRC010000206.1:499-1431 GCA_964345325.1 uncultured Oscillospiraceae bacterium | reverse complement strand
GTTTTCGCTTATGATTATGTTTTCGGGGGTAAAGTTTCCGTGGCAAAGCTTTACGTGCTTTGGCATACTTTCAAGCCTTGTTGAAAGCTCGTATTTTTTTACGTCGTCGATTGCGGATTCGTTTATTTTGCGGCTTAGAAAGTCTTTAAGCTTGCTTATTTTCGGCGAACGCTTTGAATGAATTTCAAGCTGGATATCGACAAGCTTTTCAAGAAGCTTTGCACGGTTTTCGGGTTGTTCTGTCATAAGCTCTGCCATGGTTTTGCCCTTGATGTGCTCCATTGTGATTGCCCATTTTCCGTCAACAAGCGAAACCTCAAGAATTTTCGGAATATTAAGCCCTGTTTCCTCAACGCGCGAATGAGTAAGCGCCTCGTAAAGCACGATTGTTTTCGGATTTTCAAGCTTGAATATTTTTACGACATTTCCTTCGCTCTCGTATACGTCAACCGTTTCGCTTGAGCTTATAAGTTTACTGTTAGCCATATTTATCCTCCATTTGCTTATACCGCATGATAATGAATCAACATTGGTATAAGATATTCATGTTTTTATAAACATATTATACTACTTTTTTAAACTCTTGTCTAGTGTTTTGCACGGATTTGTAGAAAAAACAGAAAAAACATCTGCAATTTAGACATTTTAGCCAAAACTAACATTAATTTTATTTAAATTCGCTTGACTAATGAGTTTTTTCTGATATAATTAATGTATAATATTCGGCAGAAGGCTTTCAGCGCTTTATTTTTAGTACAGAGGTTATCGGGGGTGGCAAAATGACAAAGGTCAAGGTATTATTGGACAGCATAGAAAAGATAAAGGAATTCATCGATATTCTCGACACCTTCGACTGCTTTTGCGAGATAAGCGACGGCGAGTTTGTGATTGACGCAAAATCTATCATAGGCGTGTTCAGCCTTGAGTTTCAG
>CAYFRC010000206.1:0-489 GCA_964345325.1 uncultured Oscillospiraceae bacterium | reverse complement strand
TCAGTCGCCGCTTGACCTTATAATCAAGTCGGACGATTGCGCCATGCTTTTGGATAAAATCGATAAATTCATCGTCCGTTAAATGTCAAATATGTAGGATTGCGAAAACAATCGTTGTGAATATTGACAAATTGAAAAAAAGCCCTTGACTATGCGGCTTTTCTCTGTTACACTAGGAAAAGAATAAACAATATCAGGAGGGATTAGTTATGACTACTGCAAAAATTTTTCTCAAGACAATAAACGATGTAAAGGATTTTGTAAACATTGTTTCCAAATGCGATTATGAGGTTGACATTGTTTCGGGCAGATACGCAATTGATGCGAAATCAATCATGGGTATTTTCAGCCTCGACCTTTCCAAAGAGCTTACGCTGAACGTACATTCCGAAAACGCAGAGCCCCTCTTGGACGAGCTTAAACCATTTATCGTTGGTTAATAAAAGCAAAAAAGCCTCCTGTAAGGCGACCACCCATACAGAAGTATTT
>CAYFRC010000205.1:0-3524 GCA_964345325.1 uncultured Oscillospiraceae bacterium | reverse complement strand
TGATCGAGCCGGACGACGGCGTGCTCGCGATCGGCTCCGGCGGCAACTACGCGCTCGCCGCAGCCCGCGCGCTTATGCAGAATACAGACCTTTCCGCCGCCGAAATCGCGGGCAAGGCGCTCAAGATCGCCTCGGAAATCTGCGTCTTCACGAACGACCACATCATCGTGGAGACCGTATAAGGACGGGAGAAATGCTATGAATATGCTTACACCGCGCGAAATCGTGCGCGAGTTGGATCGGTTTATCATCGGACAGACGGAGGCGAAAAAGGCGGTCGCGGTGGCACTTCGAAACCGCTACCGCAGGATGCAGCTTCCTGCGGAGATTCGGGAAGAGGTCACGCCGAAAAACATCCTCATGGTCGGACCCACGGGCGTGGGCAAGACGGAGATCGCGCGGCGGCTGGCGAAGCTCGTGGAAGCGCCGTTCGTGAAGGTTGAAGCGACGAAATTCACGGAGGTCGGCTATGTCGGGCGCGACGTGGATTCCATCATCCGCGACCTCGTCGAGGCGAGCATCCGCCTCGTCAAGCAGCAGCACACCGAATCGGTGCGCGAAAAGGCGGCGCGCGCCGCCGAGGAGCGGCTGATCGACCTCATCGTGAAAGCGCCCAACAAAAAGCCCGTAAACCCCATCGATGTCATCTTGGGCAACAAACCAAAGGAGCCGGAGCTTACGGGCGAAGAGCGGCAGAGCCTCTTCCGCCGCCGCGAAGAAACGCGCCAAGCGCTGGAAGAGGGCGCGCTGGAGCACGAGATCGTGGAAGTAATGGTCGAGGAAAATTCCCCGACGGGTGATATCCCCGGAACGGACGTCAACATGAAGGACGTGCTCGGTTCCATCCTGCCGCCCAAGCGGAAGCTGCGCAAGGTGGAAGTTTCCGAAGCGCGGCGCATCCTCACCGCGGAGGAGGAAGAGGCGCTGATCGACATGGACGCAGTCTATTCCGAGGCGCTCACCAAGGCGGAGCAGGACGGCATCGTGTTTTTGGACGAGATCGACAAGATCTGCGGCAAGTCCTCCGGGCAGGGTCCCGACGTTTCACGCGAGGGCGTGCAGCGCGACATCCTGCCGATCGTGGAAGGCTCCCAGGTCTCCACGAAATACGGGCCGGTGAAGACGGATCACATCCTCTTTATCGCGGCGGGCGCGTTTCATGTCGCGAAGGTGACGGACCTCATCCCCGAACTGCAGGGGCGCTTCCCCGTGCGCGTGAACCTGCTCCCGCTCACGAAGGAGGACTACAAGCGCATCCTCACGCAGCCGGACAACGCGCTGATTCGCCAATACAAGCTCCTGCTTCAGGTCGACGGCGTGGATTTGTCCTTTGACGAATCCGCCATCGAGGCGATCGCTAACTATGCGTGGCAGGTGAACGAGAGTACGGAAAACATCGGCGCAAGGCGGCTGCACACCGTGTTGGAGTCGATCCTGAACGACATCGCCTTTAACGCGGGCGGCGGCGATGCGCCCGATGTGACGGTGCACGTGGACGCGGCGTACGTCGCCGCGCAGATGACCGGCGAATATAAGGAATTGGACGTTAAAAAATTCATCCTGTAATTCTTCCGCACGAAAATCTGCACGCCGCGCTTCCTTTGGGGCGCGGTGTGCCTATTTTGCTACAAGAAAAACAACAATTTATGCTTGAATTATTGCAGAACAAATGGCACAATATTTGTATCTTTATTCAAAGAAGGAGCATACTCTATGGATATCGTTGTCGGCGCCGGGATTGCGGGGGTTGCCTGCGCAAGGCGGCTTGCGGAACACGGACGCATGGTGCGCGTCCTCGAGCGCAAGCCCTTTATCGGCGGGAGCTGCAGGGATGTGTACGACGAAAACGGAATTCTCATCCACCCGTGCGGCCCGCATATCTTCCATACGAACAATGACGACGTATGGGCGTTTCTCTCGCGCTTCACCGAGTGGACGCTGTTTCGCCACAAGGTCGTCGCGAAGATCGGCACCACGCTCTTACCCGTGCCGTTCAACCTGCACGCCTTGGAAATCGTGTACGGGAAAACGAAGGCCGCCGAAATCGAAGAAAAGCTCATTTCCCGCTGGGGCGCGGGCGCGCGCGTGCCGATCCTCGACCTGCAAAACGAGGAGGACCCGGACCTTCACGCGGTCGCGAAATTCGTATACGAAAACATCTTCCTCAAGTACACCGTGAAGCTATGGGGCAGGTGCCCTGAGGAGATCGATGCCTCGGTCATGGCGCGCGTGCCCGTGGTGCTGTCGCGGGACGACGAGTATTTCACCGAAAAATACCAGGGCGTTCCGAAAGACGGCTACACGAGGATGATGAAGGCGATGCTCGCGCACGACAACATCATGGTCGAAACGGGCACGGATTACATGGGCAGCGCGGACGGCGACGGGCACACCGTCTACACCGGCGCGATCGATGAATTGTGCAGCCGCACGTTCGGAAGCCTCCCCTATCGCTCGATCCGCTTCGAGACGGAGTACCTCGATATGGACGACTATCAGGGGCAAAGCGTCGTCAACTACACCGTGAGCGAAGATTTCACGCGGATCACGGAGTTCAAGCACCTGACGAAGCAATCGGGCGTACACGGCACGACGATCATGCGCGAATACCCCACGCAGTACGAAGAGGGCGAGGGGCTCACGCCGTTTTACCCGATCAGGGACGAGGAGTCGAACGCCTTGTACGAGAAATACGTTTCTCTGCTATCGGATAAGCCGCGCTTCCACCTGCTGGGGCGGCTCGCGGAATATCGATACTACAATATGGACGATGCCGTGCAGCGGGCGCTCGCCCTGGCGGACGACATCGCAGCGCAGGAACAAACAGACAAATGATATAGTGTGTGCCAATAAAGCCGTGAGGAACGGTATGAAAAACAGTAATGACCGCGCATTCGTAATTTTAGAGGAGGATATATAAGGTATGAAAATCGCATTTTCCACACTGGGCTGCCCGGATTTCGGCTGGGTCGACATTTACTCCATGGCGAAGGACTTTCATTTCGACGGCATCGAGGTGCGCGGCATCGGGCGTGAATTGGTCGCGGTGCGCGCCACCCCGTTTACCGAGCGCCAGCTTCCCCAAACCATCGCGAAGCTGACCTCGCTGCGGCTCGAAATCCCCTGCCTGTCCACCGGCTGCTGCCTAAAATTTGCCGATAAGCACGATGAGACGCTGGCGGAAATCAAAGAATATATCGAACTTGCAGACAAGCTCGAAACGCCGTACATCCGCATTCTCGCCGACCTCGAACCGCATGTTACGGGCGATGTGGACGATCAGTATGTCGCAAAGGTGCTGCGCGAGGCGGGCGATCTCGCAAAGGGCACGTCCGTAACCCTTCTCGCGGAGACAAACGGCGTGTATGCGGACACGAAGCGCCTGCGCAAGCTCTTGGATGCGGTAAGCCATCCGCACGTCGCCGCGCTGTGGGACATGCACCACCCGTACCGCTTCTTCGGCGAGCAGCCGGAGGAGACCGTCGAAAACCTCGGCAGCTACATCAAATATACGCACATCAATG
>CAYFRC010000204.1:2411-3574 GCA_964345325.1 uncultured Oscillospiraceae bacterium | reverse complement strand
TAAACGCCATCATCACGGAACTGATCGAGAACAAGACGGCGCTGGTTCTCCTCGGGAAAATGGATCGGGACGCGCAGCGCGCGGTCGATATGCTCTCGGGTGCGGCGTTCGCGCTGAACGCCACGTTTCTGATGACCTCCGGAGATACGCTTCTCATTACGCCGCCGTTCATAAGGGTCGATCAGGTGGATGCGTCATTGGGCAGAGAGAGGTTTTGACAATGATCAATTCGGTGATCGGAAACATTCTGTACGGTATCCTGATCTTTCTGGACATCGTCTCGCGCGTAGTGTTCGTGTACTGTATCCTGACGTGGCTGTATACGCCGCTCAATCGATTGCTCGATCACGGCATCATGTCAGGCTATCGCGTAAACGGCGCTGCACAGCAAAAGGCAAAGGTTCTGCGGTTCCTGAAGATGGCGCTGGAAAAGGTGTTTTCGTTCCTGACGCGCCTTGTGGACCCGCTCACCGCGCCGTTTCGGCGGATTTGCGACATCATGTTCGGGCGCAGGCTGCTCATCGATTTCAGCGTACTGCTGCTGTATTTTGCGCTGCATATCGTGCGGAGCATCGTGGTGGGTCTGTACACCATGGTGATGTTCAATGGTTTCTGAACGGCTGATTGAACTTGCCGCTACCGCCTCCCGACGCGAACTCGTTCGCTACAGCGATTTTTTGGAGATTCCGCAGCAGAAAGCGGCACTTGCCGCCGCCGGACATGAGGGAATTGAGTGCAAGCTATGGGGCGGCTACCCGGAAGCGGAGCGCAAAATCGCCCGTTTCGCTCCCTCTTGGGATGAAACGGAAGCCGATTGGCCGTTTGTGCGGCTGCGCTGCACGTGGAATGCGAAGTATGCAACCCTCGGGCATCGGGATGTGCTTGGATCTCTCTTGGCGCTCGGCATCTCGCGGGAAAAGACGGGCGACATCTGCATGGGAGATGATTTCGCGCAGGTGTTTCTCCAAAAGGACATCGCGTCCTATGTCATTGGTTCACTCGAATCCGCAGGCAGGGCAACGCTCACCGTCTCCTATGAGGCGGAGGATGCGCCCGTGCCGCTTCCGAAGGGTACGATTGCGCGCACCACGGTGCAAAGCATGCGGCTGGATGCGATCGTCGCCGCCGGCTGCGACATCAGCCGCGCGCCGGCAGAGGAACGT
>CAYFRC010000204.1:400-2401 GCA_964345325.1 uncultured Oscillospiraceae bacterium | reverse complement strand
GTGAAGCGCAACCACGAGGAAACCCTGAAATGCGATGCGCAGACTGCGCAGGGCGACATCCTCTCCGTGCGCGGGTACGGCAGGTGGCGCATTGAGGAGGAGCAGGGCGAAACGCGAAAGGGCAGGTTGGGCGTACTGCTGTTCCGCTTCGGTGAACAGCGCGGAAAATAAATGTGGACCGGTAGCAGGGATTTGCTTTTCACTGTCGAATAGTATTAACAAATGATTTTACATAAGGGGGACTTTGCATGATTACTGTCAAGGATATTCGCGAAAAGGAATTCGCCATGCAGAAGCGCGGCGGGTATGATGAGACGGAAGTGGACGATTTTCTCGATGCGATCGCCGACCAGATGGAGCAGATTGTTCGCGAGAACATGAAGCTGACGCAGAAGGTGGAACAGGTACAGCGTGATCTGGAGGAAGAAATGGCGAGAAAGCCCGCCTCCGTCGAAGCGCCCGTCAAGGTCGTCGAAGCGCCGGCGCCGCAGCCGACGCAGGAGCCTTCCTTCGAGGATGCCACCTATTTCCGCGACCTGCAGGCGACCGTGCGCGAGACCCTGATCAGCGCGCAGCGCATAGCCGATGAAACCGTAGCGGAAGCCCGCAAAAAGGCGAAGCTTATGGTATCGGCCGCGGAGGAGCAGTCCAACGCGCTGAAGGCGCAGTCCCGCCAGGAATCGGACGCCGCGCGCGAGGAGATCGCCGCGATGAAGTCCGCCGCTGCGGAGGAAGTGAACGCGCTCAAGGCGCATACCAATCAGGAGATCGAGGTCGCGCGGATCGAGATCGGAAACCTCAAGGCGTCTGCGGAGGATTACCGCTCCCGCTTCATGCGCATCGTGCAGGATCAGCTGCAGGTGCTCAATGCGGACGAGAAGCTGTTCGGCAAGCCGGAAGAAGCGTAGGAATGCATACAATATCCCCCTTTCGCACGCGCGGAAGGGGGATTGTCAAAGGAGAAAACGCATGGTCATTCTCTGCCTGCTGCTCGTTGCGGCGGATCGCGCAACCAAACTATGGATGGAAAGTGCCGCTTCTTTCGCTTTGAGTGACAGCACCGCGATTTACACGGTGCCAAATCTCGTTCGCTTCCGCATTGTGTACAACTCGGGGGCGTCCTTTTCTCTCTTTTCGGAGCATACCGCGCTTCTGACCATCGTCACGGGCATCATTTTGCTCGGAATCGCCGTATTTTTGTTCCGCAAAGGGAAGAGCCTCTCCCCTATCCTTCGTTTGGGGCTTACGCTCATGCTCGCGGGCGGCATCGGCAACTGGATCGACCGCGCGTTCTACGGCTATGTCATCGATTATATAGAGCTTCTGTTCATACGCTTTGCGGTGTTCAATTTTGCGGATATCTTGGTTTGCGCGGGCACGGGACTTACGATTTTCTCCTTGATTTCGCTCGAAAGGAAAAAGGAAAGATGACCCTTGTTGTCTCTCAGGAGGATGTCGGCAAGAGGCTCGATGCGTATGTTGCGGAGAAGGCGGATATCACGCGCTCAAGGGCTATTAAGCTGATCGAAGACGGCTCCATCCTGATCGACGGAGAAAAGCCCAAAAAGGCGGGCATACCGCTAAGGAGCGGCATGTCCGTCTCTATTGATACCCCCGCGCCCACGGAGAGCGCCGCGCAGCCGCAGGACATACATCTGAACATCCTCTATCAGGACGACGACCTCGCAGTCGTCTACAAGCCGAGCGGCATGGTGGTGCATCCTGCGGCGGGAAACCCAAATGGGACGATGGTAAACGCGCTGCTCTACCACCTGAGCGGGCTTTCGGGCATCGGCGGCGAGACGCGGCCGGGCATCGTGCACCGCATCGACAAGGACACGTCAGGCCTCCTGCTCGTCGCGAAAAACGACAGAAGCCACATCGCCCTCTCCGAGCAGATCAAAGCCCACAGCGTCCACCGCGCATATCTGGCGATTCTCACCGGCGCACCCAAGGCGGACGAGGGCTATATCGATATGCCGATCGGAAGGCATCCTACGG
>CAYFRC010000204.1:0-335 GCA_964345325.1 uncultured Oscillospiraceae bacterium | reverse complement strand
AGCGCAGACGAATTGGCGCGTATTGGAGCGGCTTTCCGGCGCGTGCCTCATCGAGGCGCGGCTCAACACCGGGCGTACGCACCAAATCCGCGTACACATGGCTTCCATCGGCCATCCCGTGCTTGGCGACCCCGTGTACGGTGCAAAGCGCCCGTCCCTGCGCGTGGAGGGCGGGCAGCTCCTGCATGCCTATCGGATCGGCTTTGTCCATCCGACGACGGGACGGGAAATGCTGTTCGAGGCGGAACCTGAGCCACGCTTTCTGCTTTGGCTCGAAAAGCTCCGCAGCGGGAGATAGCAGAACGAGAGTAACGCGCTCATTCTGCCACTTTCTT
>CAYFRC010000203.1:304-3574 GCA_964345325.1 uncultured Oscillospiraceae bacterium | reverse complement strand
CCCCTGCGCGGCTAAGTGTCAGCGCATAGCCCTGCGACGGCACGCGGTGCCTCGTCGGGAAGGCGAAAAGCGCCGCCTCTCTGCGCCACATGGGAAGGCGCAGCCCTTCCTTCGGCACGGAAATGAGCTCCACGGTATACGGCAGCGCACCTGCAAGGCGCAGCAGCGGCTCCAATTCGCGCTCCAAATCGTCGGGGCCCGTGATATACAGCGGCTCTTTGCGCTCCATCGCGCCCATGGACTGCAAAAGCCCAGGAATGCCGAAGATATGATCCCCGTGGTAGTGCGTCAGCGCGATGAGGTTCATCCTCGCAAAGGATATTTTGGCGCTCCGCGCGGCGACCTGCGTCCCCTCGCCACAGTCAAAGAGGATTCCGCACCCGAAAAACGACACATACGCCGCCGATAGGAATCTTTCGGGTATCGGCAGCAGCGCGCCCGTGCCGAGCAGCGTCACATCCATCAAGTGCGCATCACATCCCTTCCGGAAAAGTATATCGCCGATTGGCCAAAATGTCAAGCCGCTTAAAAACGGAACGGGGTAAAAGGCTGCTTCTCACCTCTGTATGAAATTTGCCGTGAGGGCGGCGACGGCTTGACTTGGCCGATGTTGCGGTGTAAAATGGAAAGGTATAAAATATACTGCAAGAAGTGTGCAGAAGGGTGGTTTTACAGTGCCGAACAATAGCGTGAAATATGGCTCGGCAAGATGGCTGCTCGCGCTGTACGACGCGTTTCTCTATCTGTGCGTGAGTCTCGCGTTTACGGTTTTCTTTCCGGGCGTGCTCACGCGGCTCACGATGAAAGGGGTTTTGCAGCAGGTGGCGCTTGGCGCATTCTGCGTTTTTGGTGCGCGCTATTTTGCGGGCGTCTATCGGCAGATATGGCGATACGGCGGGATGCAGGCGTATATCCGGCTCATCTTTGCGGACGCCGTCGGCTGCGCGGTGTATATCGTGCTGCTTTTCGTGCTTCCCATAGAGCGCATCACGTTCATGCGGGCGGTGTGCCTGGTTTCGATTGATCTGTTGGCGGTGCTCACCATCCGAATCGTATACCAGTATTTCTACCAGTGCGTCAGGCGCTCGGACGACGCGGTATTCGAAAAATGGATCCTGCGCATTTTTGCGCGCGTGGATACCGAAACCGTTGCCGGCAGAAGCCACAAGATCAAAATCGCGATTGTCGGCGCGGGGAGCATCGGCTCCATGCTCGCGCAGGAACTGTTAGAAAACCGAAACGCCTCCTACACGCCCGTATGCTTTATCGACAAGAGCCACGAAAAGGTCGGCAGGGAGATTTACGGCATTCCCGTCCTTTCGGAAAGTGAGAACACCGAAAGGCAAATAAAAGAGCTCGGCGTGCAGGTGGTCGTATTCGCCATCGGCAACAGCCTCGATGCGGATCAAAAGCTCGCGCTGTACAACCGTTATCGGCAGACCGGCTGCAAGGTCGAGGTATACGACTTTCCGACCATGCAGTCCCCCGAAACCGCAAAAAGACATCTGCGCGAGTTCGATATTCAGGAGCTGCTGTTTCGCAGCCCTGTAAACTGTCTGGACGGGAAGACGGTGGAATACTACAAGGGCAAAACCATCCTGATCACGGGCGGCGGCGGTTCTATCGGGAGCGAGCTGTGCAGGCAGATTGCGAAAATGGAGCCGAAAAAGCTCGTCATATTGGACGTGTACGAAAACGGCGCCTACGATCTGCAGCAGGAATTGCGCATTTTGGAGAAGGGCAAAAAGGCGATCGATGTCTCCGTCGAAATCACCACGGTCTGCGACAAGGTCGCGCTCGAACGGGTGTTCGCGAAATACCGCCCCGACATCGTTCTCCACGCCGCCGCACACAAGCACGTGCCGTTTATGGAGCATAACGCTTGCGAGGCGGTCAAAAACAACGTGTTCGGCACCCTCAACGTCGTAAACACGGCGCAAGAGTACGGCTGCGAGCGCTTCATCATGATCTCGACGGACAAGGCGGTCAACCCCACAAACGTCATGGGCGCGACGAAGCGCATGTGCGAGATGATCGTGCTGTCGCGCGCGGGTAAGGGCAAAACCCAGTTTACCGCCACGCGCTTCGGCAACGTGCTCGGCAGCGCGGGCAGCGTTGTACCGCTCTTCAAACGGCAGATTGCGGCGGGAGGGCCCGTTACGATTACGGACAAGCGCATCATTCGCTACTTTATGACGATTCCCGAAGCGTCACAGCTGGTATTGACAAGCGGCGCGATGGCAAACGATGGCGAATTGTTCGTGCTCGACATGGGAAAGCCCGTACACATCTTGGATCTCGCCGAGAGCATGATTCGCCTGTGCGGATATGAGCCGTATAAAGAGATCCACATTCAGGAGATCGGGCTGCGCGAAGGCGAAAAACTGTACGAGGAACTGCTCCTGCGCAACTCGGACACGCTCGAAAAGACCGAAAACAGCCTCATTTTCATCGAAAAAGACACGCTGTTGTGCGAAGACGATATCGAAAACGGCCTTGCGCTGCTCAAGGATGCCGTGCAGACCGGA
Source organism: uncultured Oscillospiraceae bacterium (assembly GCA_964345325.1). Classification (GTDB taxonomy): domain Bacteria; phylum Bacillota; class Clostridia; order Christensenellales; family Aristaeellaceae; genus CAYFRC01. The sequence continues at coordinate 1,046 of CAYFRC010000203.1, read as the reverse complement.
TCGAACGACGTGGTGCGCGAGGCGCTCAAGACCGCCGTACCGTCCTTTGTCGATCCCGAGGTGGTAAATAAAACCGTCCACGCGTAAAGCGTAGAGAAGCGGGAACGAAAAGCCCGCTTCTTTTTTTGTATGGAAATGCATGAAGTGGATAGGAACAGCCTGTTTCTGTGTTTAGGGAAGATTCTGGAATGGAATGAAAATGCTACCGACAGGCGGTTCTAAAGCGTAGAACCGGTCTGTCGGTTTTCTTTCGTCAAAACGGCGGGCGATTCCCAACCCTACACCGCGGAATCGGTAAATCGTTACCGGCGTCAAATATAAAATAGCAAAAACTCAGCGCAATTCCTCTTGCAGGCAGGGTATGGTATGGAATATAATGAAAATGTGAATAAGTATGTGTTTGTATCATGCTTAGCATATAGAATACGGAATGTACGGGATTGGAGTTTCCTGCAAACGAACGACGTGAAACCAAAACGCATGTGTGCAGCTATGGCAAGACCGTGGTGGAAAAAGCATGAAATATGGGATTGCGCGCATTTGAAGAAGCTCAATGGCATCAAAGCTATCGCGATTTCGACACCAACAAAGAGTAGGAGGAAGTACTCATGGCATTTGATTACAAAAAAGAGTATAAGGAATTCTACATGCCGAAAAACACGCCCTCCATCGTTACAGTGCCGAGCATGAATTACATTGCGGTTCGCGGTCAGGGCAATCCAAACCAGGAGGGCGGAGAGTA
>CAYFRC010000203.1:0-294 GCA_964345325.1 uncultured Oscillospiraceae bacterium | reverse complement strand
TATCAGCAGGCTATGGGTCTGCTCTACGGAATCGCATTTACGATCAAAATGAGCAAAATGGGTGATCATCGGATCGACGGCTATTTCGATTATGTCGTTCCGCCGCTGGAGGGCTTCTGGTGGCAGGACGGCGTAATAGGCATCGATTATGCGCACAAGGAGAACTTCCGATGGATTTCCGTTATACGTCTGCCGGATTTTGTGACAAAAGCGGATTTTGATTGGGCGGTGGAGGAAGCGACAAAGAAAAAGAAAACCGACTTTTCCAAGGCAGACTTTATGCCTTATGACGAG